>CAZPEJ010000125.1:0-10407 GCA_964585465.1 uncultured Ardenticatenaceae bacterium | reverse complement strand
CGATCCGTGTCACCCGCGTGCGATTCCCTCTCCGAATGGAACGCGAATGACGCGGGTTTAACGTGTTTTCGCGGATTTTTTTCTCTGGTTTTATCCGCGTGCATCCGTTCGATCCGTGTCACCCGCGTGCGATTCCCTCTCCGAATGGAACGCGGATGACGCAGGTTTGGCGGGTTTTCGCGGATTTTTTTTCTCTGGTTTTATCCGCGTACACCCGTTCGATCCGTGTCACCCGCGTGCGATTCCCTCTCCGAATGGAACGCAGATGACGCGGGTTTGACGGGTTTTCGCGGATTTTTCTCTGGCCTTATCCGTGTAACCTGCCTGTTATTCGGCCGTTCTCCGCCAGGCTGCTAGCGGTTTCTCACCATTCGTTTGGGAAATCGCCAATCTCCAATCTCTAATCTCCAATCTCTGATCCCGTTACCCCATCAGGCGTTTGTTAAAACCTCGCGGAGTTCCCGAACGGCCGTTTTACAATCCGCCGCCGTCACCCAATAATGTGTCACAAACCGGAACTGCCGCCGACCCGATGGGCACACCAAAATACCCTTTTCTCGCATCTGCCGCTCAATTTGTTCCATCGTTGCCCTGACTGGTTCGGCCAGGGAAAAATAAACCATATTGGTGGCTGCCGCATCCACTACCAGCCCCGGAACCCCGGCTAAATCGGCCGCCAACTGGCGGGCATGGGTATGGTCATCCTCCAGCCGCTCCACCATCTGCTCCAACGCCACCACCCCGGCCGCCGCCAAAACACCTGCTTGCCGCATTCCGCCCCCCACCATCTTGCGGAACCGGCGCGCCTCGGCAATAAACGCCTGCGAGCCACACAATACCGACCCAACCGGCGCGCTCAACCCTTTGGAAAGGCAAAAAGTGACAGAATCGGCCGGGCCTGCCAGTTCACTGGCCGCTACCCCTTGCGCCACAGCCGCATTAAACAGCCGTGCCCCATCCAGGTGTAGCCGAATGCCCCGCCCATGAGCCAACTCACTCACCTGACGAGTGTACGTGCCACTCAACACCACCCCGCCGCACATATTTTGTGTATTTTCCAGGCATACTAACACCGTGCGCGGATAATGCACATCCTCGTCCCGAATCGCCCCGGCAATATCTTCCAACTTCAAGGTACCATCTGGCTGGTTGGGAATAACGGCCGGTTGCTGCCCGGCCAGACCTGACATACCTCCTACCTCGTTGACATAAATGTGAGATTTATCCCCCACAATCACCTCAGTAGAACGGCCGCCATGTGTCAACAAGGCCACCAGGTTGCCCATCGTGCCAGAAGACACCAACAAACCAGCCTCGTGACCGGTCATCTGCGCCGCCAACTCCTGCAACTGGTGAACCGTTGGATCGTCATCAAATGTATCATCCCCCAATGGGGCCTTGGCCATCGCGGCATACATTTCAGGGGTGGGGCGAGTTACCGTATCGCTGCGTAAATCAATTAAACCATCAGGAAAAGCCATCGTATCCTCACTTTTGGGTTAAACAATGGTAGAATTTTATTCCGTATTCCGTATTCCGTAAAAGAATCGGGATTGCAGCGATATAGGGACACGGAGTTTCTCAGAGAAGGCAGAGAGACTCGCAGAAAGGGAATCATCATGAAACCGAGAGAATTAGTCAATTTAGGGGTTCCAAAGGGAGAAGCATTGCGTTTGGCACAAACGGCCGTTTCCGCCGCCTCCCGTGCTGGTATCGAAAAACGGGAACTGCCCGGCCTCATCAAAAGTGTGGTGGTTGCACCCCGCAACTACCTGGAACACGCCCAATTTGGCCCACTTGCCAGACAGCTAACAAACTACCTGGAAGCCCAGGCCAGTTACAACGCCCGCCCCACCCCCGCCCCTTTCCAGGTGTGGGGAGCCGAAGGGTTAGAGCCTGAATCCATCCAACAGATGCGAAACGCCTGCGAACTGCCCATTTCCGTGCGTGGGGCCGTCATGCCCGATGCCCATGTAGGGTATGGCCTGCCCATTGGCGGCGTACTCGCCACCCACAACGCCGTCATCCCTTACGCGGTTGGGGTAGACATTGCCTGTCGCATGAAGATGACCGTGTTGGACATCCCTATCAACGCCTTACGCGGCGAACAAAAACGACTGGTGAATGTGTTGGAAGAAGAAACCCGTTTTGGTGTGGGGGCCACCTTCAAACGGCGACGCGAACATGATGTCATGAGTGAGGATTGGAATGTCACCCCCATCACCCGCGAACTGCGTGACAAAGCATGGGCGCAACTGGGCACCAGTGGCAGCGGCAACCATTTCGTGGAATATGGCACACTCACCATCATGAGTGCGTCGGTTGGTTTGCCCCCAGGCACCTATCTGGCTCTGCTCAGCCATAGCGGCAGCCGGGGGAGTGGAGCAACCATTGCCGACTACTACAGCAAACTGGCAATGGAACTACACCCCGAACTGCCCAAACACCTGAAACATCTCTCCTGGCTCGACCTGGATTCGGCCGAAGGGTTGGAGTATTGGGAGGCGATGGAACTGATGGGTAAATATGCTTCTGCCAACCACGCCTGCATCCACCACCACATTGTGAAAGGGTTAGGGGCTAAAGTGTTGTTGAGTATTGAAAACCACCATAATTTTGCCTGGCGCGAAGTACACGACGGGCAAGAGGTGATTGTGCATCGTAAGGGGGCTACTCCGGCCGGGGCGGGGGTGCTGGGGGTTATTCCTGGTTCAATGGCAACACCAGCCTTTATTGTAAGCGGCAAGGGGAACGAAGCCTCGCTCAGTTCGGCAGCGCACGGGGCCGGGCGACGTATGAGCCGCAAAAAGGCCAAAGAGACGCTCAACTGGCACACCGCAAAAAAGTTTCTGGCAGAACGGGATGTGACAGTGGTTTCGGCCGGGTTAGACGAAGTGCCAATGGTTTATAAGGATATTGAGGAAGTGATGAAGGCCCAAGCCGACCTGGTAGAAAAACTGGCCCGGTTTGAGCCAAAACTGGTAAAAATGGCTGGTGGGGATGAACCTGCGGAGGATTGAGCTAGCAGCCTGTCGGAGAAGGGCAGAATAACACGCGAGTCACGCGGATGGAACGGATGCACGCGGATAAGACCAGAGAAAAAATCTGCGAAAACCCGTCAAACCCGCATTATCCACGTTCCATTGCAACTTTTCCGACAAATTGCTAGAAGAAAACATTGCCTGTCTCCCTAAAAGCCAGGTAGTCATGGTTGTTGTGCCTTCCCGGTATCTGCATCAGGTCATTTGTCACTTCTTTTAGGTGACATCTGGCACTAAAAAGTAGTGTCAACGGGGGTACCTTTCAGGAAATGGTATAAATTGCACAATGGGCCTGCTTGGGAAACAGGTGTGCAAAGGAGAAGTGTATGAGAAAGTTATTTTTGGGGGGTCTAACAAGTGTGGTGGTGCTTTTGTTAGTGATTCAATTGGTGCCATACGGCCGTTCCCATGCCAACCCTCCCGTTACCCAACAACCTGACTGGGATGCCCAAACTCAAGAACTGGTCAGTCGGGCTTGTGCAGATTGCCATAGTAACGAAACGGTCTGGCCCTGGTACTCCAACATTGCCCCTATCTCCTGGTTAGTACAACATGATGTCGAAGAAGGGCGCACTGTGCTTAACTTCTCTGATTGGGGGCGTAGTTTAGACGGAGAAGCGGCAGAAGAGGTACCAGAGGTAATTAGTGAGGGGGAAATGCCGCCTGGCGCATACCTGCTGTTACATGGGAAAGCCCGTTTGACAGACGCAGAAAAAGAACAATTGATACAAGGATTAACGGCCGTTCTTACAGCCGTCTCCAATAAATAGAGAATATCTAAACAATCACAACAACAGTACCAAATGGAAAAAGCCCCAACCAGCCAGTTGGGGCTTTTTCATGAGGAGGTACGATGACTCTATTACTCTTGGATAATCAGCACTGTCACCATGCCAAACATCCCTTTAGCACTTTCAGCATGGGATAGAATGTGGCAATGGAAGGCCCACAGGCCGGGGGTGTGGCAATTAACCAACACGTCATACCGTTCACCAGGGGCGATATTCAATGTGTCACAATAATAAGGGGCTGGTAAGTTGTAACCATCTTTGGAAAAAACCATCTGCTCAATCCCGTGCAAGTGCATGGGGTGAATGAGCAACCCTTCATTCATATAACGAATACGCAATTTTTCGCCTAGTTTGGCAATAATGGGTTGGGTGTAGGGGAATGATTTACCGTTGATAGTTAAACCAATACCGGAGTCGTTTAACACCATCACATAATCAGTGTCATATTCGGGGTCTTGGGATCTGTCGGCTGGTTCAATGATAAAAGCGGCAAACATCCCTTTTGTTACCTGCTCGGCAGCGTTGTGGTGCGAATGGTACATGTGGCTGCCAGGGTTTTTCGCTTCAAATTCATAGGTGAAGGTTTCACCTTTTTTGATGGGGGGTTGTGTCACAAACGGCACACCGTCCATTGAGTTTGGCACTAAAACGCCGTGAAAATGAATCGAAGTGCTTTGCTGCATCTCATTGTGAACCACCACACGAACTTTGTCACCCTGAGTGACCCGAATTTCTGGGCCGGGGACGGTGCCATTATAGGTCATGGCGTTAACCGCTTTGCCGGGTTCAATTTCCCATTGCACTTCCTGGCAAGTGACTTCAAATACTTTGAATTCCCCATCCATTGTAAAAGGTAAGGGGTTACTCCAATAGGTGGTGTTGGTGCCAGCCAGTTCCACAAACTTGTTTACACCTACTTCATGTAGCGCATCCATTTCATCGGCCGATTCTTGGGCAGAAACGGTAGCCGCTTCCATGTCCATGCCATCGGAAGTGGGTGTCACCCCGGCCGCCGATTCGTTGTTATTACGACACGCGGCCAATCCAACACTTACACCGGTTAAACCGGCAATTTTGAGAAAATTACGTCTTGAAACTAAATCTTTATACATTATTTCTTCTCCACCTGGTTTGTAAAAAAAGTTTATCTGATTGCCATTTATACTAATTTACAGGTGATGGCAGGAGTGACAATTGTCACAAGCTAAAAAGAGAAATGTCACATGGGGGTTTTGACCTGGTTGAGTGACAAATATCATTTTCATCCCTGGCAGGCAACGGATAGAAATAGATAAAAGGGAATTAACCACAGATGAAACGAATAAAACGGATGAACACGGATTTCCCAACCTGAAACCTGAAACCTTCATGATAAGCAACGGATAGAAACAGATAAACGGATGGGTCAGTCGAGCATTATCCGCTTATCTGTTTTTCATCCGCTGCCCCAAACATTCAACGATTAAATTTGTCACTCAATCAGGGGTTTTGACTGTGACCGTTACTTATAATAGAATCTCTTTATCATAAGGGTTCGCCCGTATTAACTTGGAGATTGGTTTGTAGCTGATTTGTGAACGTGTTGAGTTACTCATTGAGCGTCCAGAAATTAGTTCGTAGTAACGACTTTAGTCGTCCAGACTGCTGAAGTGGTTACTACAAACAAAAATTTAGACGCTCAGTTACGACCAAACCCTAAGAGGAATGGCACAGAACATGACGATGGAAAAATTTGGACGGTATGAAATTGTAAAGGAATTGGGGCGTGGGGGAATGGCGGTTGTGTATTTGGGATTTGACCCCTTGATTAAACGGCAAATTGCCATTAAGGTGTTGACCAATCAATCTACGGCCGATCCCCATTTTGAAGAACGTTTTCGGCGCGAGGCGGAAACAATTGCCACATTGGAACATTCTTGTATTGTGCCTATTTATGATTTCGGCCGTCATGGGGATCGTTCATTCATTGTGATGCAATACATGTCTGGCGGGGCGTTGGAAACTCGTATGGAAAGTGGGGCGATGAAGTTGCAGGAGATTGCCCCGGTGATTGAGCGGGTGGCTTCTGCGTTGGATGCGGCACATGGCAAAAATATCATTCACCGGGATATTAAACCGGCCAATATCATGTTTAACGGACAACAAGAAGCCATGTTATCTGACTTTGGTATTGCCAAGATGATGGGGGGGCCAAGCGGATTAACGGCCGATGATACCTTTATTGGCACCGTCGAATATATGAGTCCTGAACAAATCCAGGGCAAAAATTTGAGCGCACGTACCGATATTTACGCCCTGGGGATTGTGTTATACCGCATGATTACCGGCAAACTGCCTTTCAAAAAAGATACCATCATCAGCACCGTGATGGCGCATTTGATTGATCCGGTGCCAAGTGTGCAAGATTTTGTCACCAACTCCCGCTTGCCCTGGGACGAGGTGTTAAACAAGGCGTTGGCAAAAGACCCGGAAGAACGGTATCAAACGGCCGGGGAACTGGCAAACAACGTTAAGGGGTTACTTTCTGGGCGTTGGTATCTGAATAAGTTATCGGGGTGAGATGAGTAGGGCAAAACGAATAGAGAAGATACCTTAAGTTCAGAAGTAAAGTATCGGCATGAAACCCAAAGTCTATCTCGAAACATCGGTCGTGAGTTACCTGGCTTCTGCCCCTAATCGAGATGTCGTGATTGCGGCAAATCAGCAATTGACGCGAGAATGGTGGGAAAGTGACCGCGACAATTTCGATGTCTACATCTCGCAGTTGGTGATTTCCGAAGCACTCGCGGGCGATAAAACTGCCGCCCAACGGCGTTTCAAATTGATTGCAGATTTGCCAGCTTTGACTCTAACGGACGAAATGCTGGAATTAGCGAAATTGTTGGTTAGCCAAAAGGTTGTTCCAAGCCAGTATTTTGAAGACGCGTTACACATTGCCCTTGCAACCTAAAGTGGTATGGATTACTTGTTGACCTGGAATTTCAAGCATATTGCGAATGCCCGTTTGCGGAGTGGGATTGAAAATGTTTGCCGGTTGGCTGGTTATGAACCGACGACCATTTGTACCCCGCAAGAATTGTTGGGAAAGGAGTAATGTATGTGGGATGACCCAATTGTAGAAGAAGTTCGCCGCATCCGCGATGAACATGCAGCGCAATATCACTACGACCCGCAATTGATTTATCACGCGTTAAAAGCGCAAGAGAACGCCTATCAAGGCAAGAAGGTTTCCTTGTCACCAAAACCGGCGGTGGTGATTCAACCCAATTTACTCAAAACAATTCCTACGCCAGTCTAAAGGCAGGCTAACCCAGGCATCAAGCGGATTGGCGCACCGCGCCCAAATCGTACCTTTTTCGCGGAGTTTCTGGTTTTTCAAGCGAGGCGCCCTGGCGAAGTACGCGCCAATTGTTTACGCGGGTCGTTAGTCCCATGCCACCTTCACGACCCCTGGCACCCGGCCGAAAAACCTTCCTGATTTCGACCTCCGTTCCCGATTGTATCAAACGGCCGGGGGTGGACTTGACTCAGATAGATGGTTTTGGTGTCCTCACTGTGCCAAACATTCTATCCAAAATTGGTATCAATATGAATAAGTGGCCGACTGTCAAATATTATTTCTGGAGCCGATTTTTGCTCATGGTGGGGTGGATGGCGGTGATTTTCTGGGCCTCTCATCGGCCGTCGCAGGCGTTACCTGTTTTTGGGGCGTGGGATTTGGCGGTGAAAAAGGGGGGGCATTTCCTGGCTTATGCCATTTTGGCGGTGCTGATCTACCGAAACACAGAACGTTTTTCTCACGGTTATTGGTGGGCCATGGGGATAACGGCCGTTTATGCCATGAGTGATGAGTTTCACCAAACTTTTGT
Source organism: uncultured Ardenticatenaceae bacterium (assembly GCA_964585465.1). Lineage (GTDB taxonomy): Bacteria > Chloroflexota > Anaerolineae > Promineifilales > Promineifilaceae > CAZPEJ01. Next base: position 2,706 of record CAZPEJ010000125.1, on the reverse strand, counting down.
GCCGGGGCGGAACGGTACACCAGTAGATGTGGTTATTGATTGTCTGGGGGCAGGAGCGGGGCTGGCGGTTTGGAGCCGTTATTTGGCAAAATCTCGATGGGGCCAAACAAGTAGGGCTGAGTAACCCATATCTCTTGCCGTTTTAACAGCTCTAAAACCGCTAACAAAGAGACGGCCACCTCCACCCGATTGGATTGCAAAGAAAGGAGTTCCTGGAATAAAAAGGGCTGCTTTTTTTGCATTTTTTCCCGCAAACGGCCGATTTGCCCTTCAATAGTAATCTGACGCGGCAACACCACCGCCACACTATCTTCTAATTTTTCCACCCGTGCCAGGGCTGCTAAAACGGCCGATTTCATCATCTCCACCGTTAAACCACTCAAATCTAACCGCCCCTCCAGCTTTGGCGGTGGAGCCACCCGTAAATAGGTACGAAACCCTTGCATTTCACGTTCTGCCAGCCAGGAAGCGGCCGTTTTGAACTGTTTGTACTCCTTCAACTGGCGCACCAATGCCTCGGCCGGGTCTTCTTCCTCCGCCTCATCCGGGTTCAGGCCAACCTCCACATGGGGCGACTGGGGCAATAGAGCGCGGCTTTTAATCAACACCAACCGCGCCCCAATCACCAAAAAATCAATCAGGTGGTCAATTCGCCCCTCTTTTAACGTTTCAACCTGGGTTAAATACTGCTCCGTCACTTCCACCAACGAGATAGCCGTAATATCCAACTCCTGCCGGTCAATTAAATGCAGCAGCAACTCCAATGGGCCAATAAAGGCGGGCAGGTCAATCTGGTATTGGGGTTTCATGGGGGATGTATGACGTAGTGTGTATAGGAGGTGATACGCGATAACTTTATTAAAAGTTGAAGTACCAGATGAGCAGTAAGATAAAAATCAATACCACAAAACCAATCAAGGCAAAGAGGTAGGTTTCTTGCTGCCGTTGTTTGGTACGGTATTGGTGCAAATCTTCCAGTCGTTTTTCTTCTTGCCCTCTCAAGTCTGCCATCCGTTTTTTGGAGGCTTCTTCCTCTTGTGTTTTGATCTGGCGGGCAAATTGGGCGTGTTCTTGTTCCCGCTCGATGGCGGTTTTGAGGGTTTGAATGTGTGTTAAGGAGAAGGGGGCCAACACAGTGCCACACTGTTTGCATCGGTCGTTGCCCGACCAGTTACCGGTGTTGCATTTGGCACAGATGCGGGAGAGTGGGGTGACACATTCGGAACAAACGGCCGTTTGTTGGTCATGATAAGTATTGCAGGTGGGGCACAAATGGCCTTGTAACAGAAAATCGTGCTGACAATAAGGGCAGGTCAGCAGGTTTAGCTTTTCATCGGCAGCAAATTCATGTTCACAAAACGGGCAGGTAATTTCGTGTGAAACCGTGTTCAAAGGGGCCGGAATGGGTGTTTTCATCGGCGGTTGGGGAGTGGGTTTTGCTTCGGAAACAGGGGACGTTTGCCTGGCTGCCATGGCGGCGGCTAAATCATTCGCCAGGGAGGAAACAGTAGACGGCCGTTCCGATGGCGACGCTGCTAATGCCCGACGAATAATTGTGTCATATTGCGGCGGCAAATTGGGCAAAATGTCATACAGGTGGGGCAAAGGGTAGGTCATCTGCCGCACCAGGGTCATGGCAGGCGTATCTGACTTAAACGGGTTTTTCCCTGTCAACATCTCAAAGATCATAATTCCCAGTGCATACACATCACTTTTGATCGTTGCTTCCAAACCCTGTATTTGTTCAGGACTCATATACCCAGGTGTGCCCAGGGCCATATTTGAGCCAGTAATGGTCATATCGGTGTTTGTCAGCCGCACCATGCCAAAATCTGACAAATAAGCGTGGCCGTAACGGTCAAACAGCACATTACTGGGTTTAATGTCGCGGTGAACGATACCCTGTTTGTGAACCTCATCCAGGGCGCGACAAAGGCGTTGAACCGTCTCCAGGCAGTTTTCTGGGGTAAAAGGGCCTTTTTTCAGGCGGTCGGCCAATGTTCCACCACTCATAAAACGCATCACCAGATAGGGCTGGTCGCCCTCGCGGCCAAAATCATACACAGGCACCACGGCCGGGTGGTCGAGGGAAGCAATGGTTTTGGCTTCGCGTTCAAAGCGGGTTTTGAATACCGGGTCGTTCATGTACTCTTGTGGCAACACTTTGATTGCCACATCCCGTTCAAAGTGGGGATCATAAGCACGATAAACGGCTCCCATGCCCCCATGCCCGGCCTCTCCTTTAATCTGATAACGGCCGATAGTGGCAGGTAATGTTGTTGAATTGGTGGCTGCTGTCATAATCCACTCAAAAACCTATGGTTTATTCAGACCGTTTGGGGCGCATTACACAATACACAAACCCATTCATCTGCACCAAATCGGTGGTTTCATACCGTTGCCCAATCATATCCAATACAGGTGGTGGGTAAAACTGTGCGCGTAATACAATAGTATCAAACTCCTGCCGATTTAACATCCCCAACATTTCGCTCAAATCCACTGCTCCGTTATTGTACAAGTTTAACAACTGGGTAGGGTTGGTCACAATGTCCCGGCCGAGATAAAAATTAAAACCAGCATCTTCAGCAAAAGCGGCCGTTTCCCCCTGGGCGATTAGTTGGGCAATCTGTATTCCGGCGGCTGTATCGGCGGCATTGGGCGGCCGCCCCAGCAGGGAAACCCCGGCCGAATCCACATAGGGAA
>CAZPEJ010000124.1:4767-10430 GCA_964585465.1 uncultured Ardenticatenaceae bacterium | reverse complement strand
TAAATATTAGAGTTTGGGTATTAGCAAATCACTAACCTCCTCTTCCGGGGTTGGGGTAACGGTGGTGGTCGGAAGGGGGGTGGCGGTGGGTAAGGGGATGGGTGGGTTGTCTAGCAGGGCTACCATGTTTTGAATAACCCCCACCGATACGATGTGGAAACGGGGGTCTCCTTCTTTTTGGACGTAATAGCCGCTGCCGGTGGGGGTTTTGTTGCCTACCAGCAGGTGGTAACGCACGGTGGCCCCATCTTCGCGGCTGGCAAAGAGGGAGATGGTGTAGTCGGGAATATCCAATCCATAAGCGGCGGCCGGGTTTAGTTCCGGGGCGAAGGATTGGGTGGTTCGCAGGTTGATGAGGCCGGTGGTTTGCAATTCCAGGGTGCTGCTGATGACCTGGGTGGTGGTGGGGACAGTTTGTACCCAGTTTTTCTGTGCGTCCCGGCCGAAAACGGCCGTTACCCCATCTTCCGCACGGTAAATTTCCAACTGTGTCACCTGATCAATGGTGGCATTGGTAAACAGGGAGAACTGCTCCGGTGTGGCTGGTAGTGGGGTAGGCAGCGGGGTAGCTGCTGGTTCCTGTTGGTTTTGGTAATAAACATACCCGGCCAACAACACCAGAATGACAAAAAGAACGGCCGTTGTGCGCCCACTCATTTCCGTTGCCTCCGTGAATACCAGACGGCTACCCCGGCAACACCCATAATGGCTGGGCCAAAACAGATACTCAACACCACCAACAACCCTAACTGATCCTGGCTCACCACCACCTGCCGGTTTACCGTCTCACGCGGGGTTAAGTTGACCGACACCTCATCGTTTGCCAGCCAGTTAAACGCATTGGTGGCAAACAAGCGATTACCACCCAACAAAATCATCTCGTTAGAGATAAAATCTGCATCCCCCACCACAATGAGGCGGGCACCCCCTGTTTTTTCTGCGCTCACCACCACATTCAACGGCCCGGTCGCATCTTCGGGGTCGGGGGCTATGGAACCCTGGGTTGCCAGTTGCTCGAAGTCGGTTTCACCCCAAGCTTCTTCGCTGGTGAGGGCCAGACTGACCTTGGTTGTGCCCTCAACGGCTTGTGAATCGAGGGAACGGGCGATATTAAAAGCCAAACCGAACTGATCCAGGTCGGTGGTGATGTTGCTGTTGCCATATTCGGCCGCCAGAAAAGCCAGTTGTTGCCCGGCTTGTACATACACCGGCTCTATCACGATGTCGTTTCGCAGAGAAATGCCCCAATCCTCTAACAAAAATGTATTGATATCATCCCCTTCGGCAACGGCGCGTACTTCGTCTAATACGTCGCGGGCGATGAAGGCGGCCCCACCCTGGGTGAGGTAGTCGCGCAGGGCAAATACTTCGGCCGGGGTGAGGGGGGCTTGTTGGTCAATGAGGGCAACGGCCGTTGCGTCGGCTGGCACAACCCCTTCGGTAAACAGGTTTAAGGTAGCCACAGTAAACCCGGCTTCTTCCAGGAACTCCTTCAGGTTGGAGATACCCGTTCCAGCTACATCCTCAATATCGCGCTGCCCCTGGCCGGTGAGGAAGTACACCTTTTTGGTCACCGGGTTGATAATTTTTAACAAGGAAGCGTGAATATCCGTATCGCTGAGGGAGGGAGAGACAGCAAAAACTTCTGCTTCACCTTCGCCGGTGGTGAATACTAAACGGCCTTCAGAGGTGATTTCGTACTGTTGGGCTAATATCGGATTTTGATTGGGGTCTACAAATTCATACGTCAGGTTGGGCGTATAAACTTTTAAGGAGTCCAACAGTTTATTAGCCTGTTCTTGTTGAAAAGTTGCCTGGAAGGAGAAAAAACCAATAACATGAACCGGTTTTTCCAAACTATTCAACAGGGTAATGGTTTCGGGCAGGGGGGTAAACTCATTGGTTTCAGTGGCATCATACCGCCAATCGCTGTTTTGATAGGTGATGTAGTAGAGCAACACGGCAATGGCGGTGAAAAAAAGGATGGACAAGATGGTGCTGCTGCCATACCGCGCCTGACGGCCGCTCATCAGGCGACGTACATCGTCGGGACGCACCATAACAAACAGGGACAAAATCAATACCCCTGCCAGGAGCAGGCCGTTGGTGGTTGTGTCCCAACGGCGAGTAATAAAATAGGAAATGGCTCCACCTGCCAGCAATAGCAGGGCAACCCAGGGAAGATAAGGTGAAACACGATCCAACGTTTGTTTCATAGTTCACTCTCAACTGATTAACGCCAACGACGGCTTTCTAATACACGGGCGGCGGCAAAGAGGAAAACGGCCGTTATCAAAAGGTAATACACCACATCCTTTGCCACAATCAAACCACTCATAAAGTTGCCCAGGTGTCCTTCAAAGGCCAACTCATTAAATACAGTAGCTACCTGTTCACTGACGGTAAAGGCCTGGGCTGGAATAAAGGCCAGGTAGAGGGATAAAATCATCACAAACCCCAAAATAAAAGCTACCATCTGGTTATTGGTCAGGGCAGAGGCCAAAATGCCAATGGCTAACAACCCGGCACCCCATAACAACACCCCCAGATAGGCGGTGAGCAACGGGCCAACATCGGGGTTGCCAAAATTGAGGAGGATGGCAGGATACACCAGGGTTAAAGCCACTGTGACCACGTAAAAGAGGAAAGCAGCCAGGAATTTCCCCAATACCACCTCTCCGTCGCGGATGGGCAGTGTCATCAATAACTCCATGGTGCCACTTTGTTGTTCTTCTGAAAGCAGGCGCATGGTGATAGCCGGGGCGGCAAAGATGTAAAGAAAGGTGAAGGTTTGCAAAATGTTGGAGACGTTTGCTGGCACACTGCCGGGTTGCAGGGCGTAGCTGGCAACTTGAAAAGAGAAGATGTAGCCGGTGATCAAAATGATACCAACCGCAAATACGTAGGCGATGGGTTGCACAAAAATGGCTTTAAGTTCACGTTGGGCGACAATCCAGGCGTTATTCATGGTCGGTCTCCTTTTCGGCCGTTTCTGGTTCAGACTCAGCCTGTGAAGTGGTTTCTACTTCATCAGGTTCGCTCATTTCCAGGCCCGCCGTTTCAGCTTCTTTGAGTTTGTTGAGGAAGATGGTTTCCAGGCTCATGCGGTTTTGGGTTAGCTCTAACAGCCCCCAATGTTGGGAAACGGCCGTTTCTGCAATGGCTATTCGTGTTTCATCCCGCCCATCTACCGTCAGGTTAAAGGTGTTCCCCCCCATGTTGGCAACTTCGGTTACCCCATTTATCTGTTGTAGCAGGCTTTCGGCAGTGGCTGGGGGTTGGGCCAATGTGATTGTGACCATGTTGCCAGCCTGTTTGATCTGTTTCATGGGAATGTCGGCCCAGATACGGCCGTTTATCACCATGATCACGCGGGTACAAATCTGCTCCACCTCTTGCAAAATGTGGGTACTGAGCAACACCGTGTGCCGTTTGCCCAACTCCGTAATCAAACCACGAATCTCCACAATTTGTGCCGGGTCTAACCCAATGGTGGGTTCATCCAAAATCAAAACATCCGGGTCATGTAACAACGCTTGAGCCAGACCCACTCGTTGCCGCATCCCTTTCGACAGAGAGCTTATCAACCGTTCGGCCCGGTCTAACAGGTCTACTTTTTGTAACACCTCGTCTATCCGATCCCACAAATTGGGAACGCGGCGCACCTTGCCCATAAACGCCAGGTAATCCTCTACGCTCATTTCCTGGTACAAGGGCACTGTTTCCGGCAAGTAACCCAGATTTTGCCGCGCTTCGACGGTATGATTCACTGTATGAAAACCAGCGATATAAGCATCCCCCGATGTGGGGGGCATGTATCCAGTCAAAATCCGCATGGTAGTGGTTTTGCCTGCCCCATTGGGGCCAAGAAACCCCACAACCTCCCCCTGATGGCAGGAAAATGTTACCCCTTGAATGGCAGCGTGCGGCCCGTACCATTTGGTCAACTGATCTGCTTCAATTAACACCTTGTTTGTTGTACTCATCTGTTGCCTTCCGACTAAACATATAGGAATGTGGATTAAATAACCTATAAGAGATTAGAGATTGGCGATTAGAGATTCGCCAATCTCAAGGAAAACGTTAGTTTATGCCCTTTGTGAGTATAGTAATCGTTCGTTTTTAACTTAGCGATTTGTTGTGGACGATCTCCTGACCGATCTGCCTGCGTTATTTTTGAACGATTACTTAAGCCATCTTATGCCAGCGTAATAAAATCTTTTGAAGATGGGTTTGGGGTTTATGAAGAACTATTTTGTGCGATTTTGCACAATTTCTGTTCCAAACCGGAGTGGGATATTAGCTAAAAGAAAAATGGTTGTCAAACTGGCTGGAGATGTTTGGAACAGGTCTTAACAATTTCTTAGGGTTCGCTGGTCAATTACTTTGGATATTTGTTTGTAGTAACTGCTTTAGCAGTTTGAACGACTAAAGTTGTTACTACAAACGGTGGGGTTTTAGCGGTTTCGGTTTCTCCACAGGGGTATGTTGATGATACACAGAAGGGTAATAAAGATGAAGGTTATGATTCGGCCGTTTTCATAACTGCTCGAACGAAACTCAAACACCACTTCATGTTCCCCGGCTGGAACCCCCACCCCGCGAAACAGCAGGTCTGTCTGGTAAATGGGGGTTGGTGTGCCGTCCACCGTTGCCACCCAGCCTGGATAATCAGCATCGGTCAAGACCAGTAAAACGGCCGTTTCACTTTCCGTTTGTACCACCACCCGTTCTGGCTCATAAACCACCAGTTCCGCCCGGCCTGGTGGGGCATCCGGGTGTTGGGGGGTTGGTGCGCCGCGATGGGGGTCTGTTTGCAAAACGGCCGTTGTTGCCGGATCAAACCCTTCAGCAGCCATTACCGTCAACCCATCGGCCGCATTCCCCACCATTTGCCACTCGTTCAACACAAAAACGCGGGGCAATACATCCAGGTTTTCGTAGATTTTAACATCGCCGGAGTGAATGAGGCGGTATTGGCCCGGCACCAGGGCTTGAAAGGTGTCGTCGGTGGTGTTGACCAGGGAGAGAGCCAGCAAATGAACGGGTGAGGGGGCAGGGGTCAGGGTGATGTGCTGCAAAACGGCCGTTTCTGGCAATACCACATGGTATAAATCGTCTTGCAAAGGTTGGGGAACAAGTTGCCAGGGGGTGGAATCGGCCGTTTCTACCACCACCTCCCCTGGCACACCGTCTACAATCAGCCACAACTCATTGGCAGCAAACGCAGGAACATACCCCACTGAAACGGCTTCATCCAGCAAAACAGGGTGTTGTTTATCGAAAAATACCCCTTCGCGCCACTCATCACCTGTTTTGTCGGTGATCAGGTAACGGGCATTAAACAGGTCGAGCCATTTGGCGGGTGGTACAACATCCAGGTATTCGCGTAAACGGCCGTCTGTGCTGCTCACCCCCGGCGGCAAAATCAGCCCCATCAACGTGGTATACCCCCGCAACGGCAAAATGCCACCATCAAACCCATCCACCGAGGCCAATCCATAAGCCATTGGCAAGTTGGGGGCAATGATCTCCTTCTGTTTAATCGCCACCGTGTAATCATACCGCGCCACCTCCGGCAGTTGGTCAGCGTAAATGGTATCAATCTCCGCCTGGTCGCCAGGGTCGAAGAAGATGTTGGAAAGGCTGAGGAGGCGGGAGGG
>CAZPEJ010000124.1:0-4667 GCA_964585465.1 uncultured Ardenticatenaceae bacterium | reverse complement strand
ACTGTTCACTGAATACTGTTCACTGTTCACTGAATACTGTTCACTGTCCACTGAGTACTGTTCACTGCCCACTGAGTACTGTTCACTGTCCACTGAGTACTGTTCACTGCCCACTGAGTCCTCTCTCCCCTCCGCCCACAGCCGCGTTATGGGCGGGCGCAGATCGAACCAGGCTTCGGGGGTGGTGAGGTTATTGTAGGGGTGGGTGCGGGAGGCCAGGAAGAGGGAGAGCAGGGTGATGAGGGCAAATGGGGTGGGGTTGGAAACGGCCGTTTGCCGCATTTGCAACCGCCACCTGTTCACACCTAATCGCTGCCCACTCAAGAGCAAGTAGGAGATGAGTAGTTCCAGTAGCCAGGCCAGGGTGGTCAGGAGCGAAGGGGTTTCGTAAGGGGCTTCGGCACCAGTGGGGATAAAAAACGCCAGGAAATTTGCCAGCACCCCCCACCCCAACAACCCAAAAATGACAAATAGGGCGACCCGCAACGGCCGTTCCACATGCCACAAATTTTCCTGCGCCCGCGCTGGCACATCCGCCCACTGTCGCACAGACAGCAGCCATCTGTCCAGTACAATCTGCCAGCCCAACCCGGCCAGCAGCGAAGAGCCAAAAGCCACCAACACCAGCCACCGGGCAGGCACACGGAACAGGTTAAAACCCGGCAGCCGCGCCAAAATCCAGTTAAACGGGTTAAACACCCCCAACGCCAGAAAAAGCCCCACCAGCACCAGGGCAACAGTGGGCAGCACCCCCGGCCATTTGCGCCATTGCCACGCCCCCATGAAGGCCAGGAAAACGGCCGTTATTGGCACAAACGCCACATATTCACTAAATAATGATTGTCCATACCCTGGCAACAGGGCGCGGGTCAGCAACAGGGGGTGCAAAGAAAAGGAAAGCACCTCGTTGGGGGTTAACCCACCCTGGCGGCTGGAAAGTCCCATCAGTTCCAGTGTAGGCAGCAGTTGAACGGCCGTTAAACCCACCGCCAGCAGCAGGCCGATGGGCAAAACCAGGGGAAAGGTGGCAATGAAACGTGAAACGTGAAACGTGAAACGTAGTTCGTAGGGGGTGTGGCGGGTGGCATAACGCAAGATGTAGGTGGAAAAACTCCAAATCAACAGGGCTACGCCTGTGATGAAGGCGGTTTGGGTGTGGCCGGCCAGCAGTTGCAGGGCAAAGAGCAGGGCGATGGCGCAGGCAGCCCGGCCGATGACTCGCCAACGTGGTTGCTCTTTTTCGTCTGCACAGTAGGCCAGCACCACAAAAAACCAGGGCAACCAGGCCAGCCCTTGTAGCTGGTTGATGTGTTCCACCTGGGCGGTGAGATACCCCCCCAGGGCAAATAAAACGGCCGAAAATAAAGCGGCCGTTTTGCCCAAATTCAAGGCACGTCGCCCGGCCAGCCATGTCCCCCACCCGGCAATGAATAAATGCAGCAAAATGGAGGCAGAGACGGCATAGGGGGTGGGCAGCAGCCACCACACCGGCCAGTTGAGGGGGTAGAAAAACCCTACCTGGCTGTTTGCCAAAAAGGGCGCACCCATGAACAGGTTAGGGTTCCACAGGGGAATACGGCCGTTTTGCAATGCCTCGGCTGCTGCGCTCCAGTAGGGATAAAAGTACAAAAAGGTGTCTCCCCGCGCCAAAATGAGGTTGCTAAAAGCCATTTTGTGGAAAAAAAGCAGGATGAGGGCAGCGAGGAGCGAGAGGCGAGGAGCGAGAGGCGAGGAGCGAGGAGCGAGAGGCGAGAAGCGAGAAGCGAAAAACATTATCATCCTTCGTCCTTCATCCTTCGTCCTTCGTCCTTCATAATTCATCATTCCCTTCATGGTTCAATGCGATATAAGATCATTTCGCCCTGCCGTGTTTCTTCGATGAGGCGAAAACCCGCTTGTTCAACGGCGCGAAGGACGGGGCGGGAAACGGCCGAATCTGGCAAAACTAAATAGTGTAAATTGCCATCTCGCCCAAAAACCGCTAACTCGTCGGCTAACCCGGCCGGGTGGGGAAACCAACTCACATACACCTTTTGGTCGAACAAGTGATACCGCCATTGCCAGCTAAACCAGTGATCATACAACACTGTGCCATAGGGTGCATCCTGCAAGACAACGGCTATCTGGCTGGCTCCGGCATCTGATGTGGGGGAACTGCCAATGGGAAAACGGCCGTTTCTGGCCGCCACTGCCCCCGGCAAGAGCAAAATGAATAACAAGGCAGGGAGAATGGCACGCGGATTGACGCGGATTGGGCGGGTTGATGCGGATTTAACCGCAAATGGCGTGAAGGTCTGTGATAAATCATTAAATCGTGCCACACCACGCCCAATTAAAATAACGATAAATGGCACAACAGGCAGCGCGTATCTGTCCCATACCGGCACAGCCATCAGCCAATGCAGCAAAAAGTACCCCGCCAGAAAAACTGCAAGGAATATAACCATCTTTTCTACTCTTTGCGCCCTTTGCGGTAAATTTTTCCCCCAAAAAACGGCCGAAATCCACCCCCACCCCAGCACATACCCCCACACCCCCACCCATGCCCACAACCTGGGCCACAACTCCCACGACCAGATAAGCCGTGTACCGCCGTAGTTGTTCACCTGCGCCGCCAGCAGCGAAACCGTGCCAGTTCGGGCTACATCCCAACCCACCACCAGCAACACCACCCCCACAAACCCCATCAACCACTGTTTCCACTCTCGCCACGTCCAACCATCCAGCCAGGCCAGCCCCGCCAACAACGGCAAAAACAGTACCGCCTGGTACTTGGTTGCCACTGCCAGCCCCAGGAAGAGGCCAGATGCGAAGGGTGAGGAGCGAAGGGTGAGGAGCGAGGAGCGAAGGGTGAGGAGCGAGGGGCGAAGGGCGAGGAGCGAACCTGAAACTTGAAACTTTGAACTCGAAACTCGAAACTCGAAACTCAAAACTACCAAAAACGTCATCAACGGATCGGTGAAGGCGGTAGGGGTGAATTGAATGGCGAGGGGGGAAAGGGTAGTGAGGAGGGTGGCAAAAACGGCCGTTTTTTCATCCCGCCACCATTTCCAGGCCAACAAACCCGTTAACGGCACCAATAACAACGAAACCACCAGGTTGGGCATCCGCGCCGCCCACTCCACTGGCCCTAACAACGGGTAAAACAGAGCTTGCAAATAAAATAGTAGGGGAGGTTTATCTACTGCCTGCGTTATCAGGAGCGGGTCGCGCCACACGGCAATGTACCGCGCCCAGGTAGCAAACAACGCTTCATCGGGGTTAAAGGTATTGGTAAACAGCCCATGAAACCGAAAAACGGCCGAAAACCAGCTAATTCCTGCCAGCCATCTCCGGGTGTGCCAGCTCATAGGCAGTTATTAGCTGTCAGCCATCAGCTTTCAGTCTTTGCTGATAGCTGACGGCTGAAAGCTGAAAGCTTTTAATCCACAAACCGATACTTCAACAAGTAATACAACGCCTTTGGCCCTTCACGCCAGGGGTTCAACTTTTTGCCCTCGTCAAATTCCCGGCCGTTATAAGAAATCGGCACTTCATAAATGCGATGCCCCCGTTTCAATACCTTAGAGGTAATCTCTGGTTCAAACTCAAACCCCCGTGACCGCAGCGGCATATTCCGCACCACATCGGCGCGAAACACCTTGTACCCGGTTTCCATATCAGACAAAATGGTGTTGTAGACGATATTGGTGACGAAGGTGAGAAATTTATTCCCCACCATATGCCAAAAAAACATCGTTTTGGTAGGGCCGCCGCGAAAACGAGAACCATACACAACGGCCGCTTTTTTTTCCACAATCGGCCGAATCAACGCCTCATAATCTCGCGGGTCATACTCCAAATCAGCATCTTGAATCAGAAAAATATCCCCGCTGGCTTTGGCAAACGCCGTTCGTACAGCCGCCCCTTTGCCCATGTTTTTTTCGTGTAAGTGAATGTGAATACGCTCATCCAGCGCGGCAATTTGCGGATACAGCTCCCGTGTCCCATCTACAGAACCATCGTCTACAATGATAATTTCATCCGCCAGCTCCACTGCCAGAACCGCCTGCACCGTTGTTTCTAAAGTATTACGTTCGTTATAAACCGGTATGATGACTGAAAGTTTCAAAAATTACTCCTGTAGCAGCCTGTCCAAGAACGGCCGAATCCCACACAGGTCACGCGGATGGAATGGACACACACGGATAAGACCAGAGAAAAAATCCGCGAAAACCCGTCAAACCTACGTCATCCGCGTTCTATAGGGGCTTTTTCAACAAACTGCTAACCTGAAAATTACCGACGACTTATTTTATAACACGCTTTCCGCCTCCGTCCAATTCTGGCGACCTGGCGACCTGACGGAAGGTTGTGGAATAACCTACAAGAGATTAGAGATTGGAGATTGGCGGTTGAACCAATCGTGAATCTCCAAGATCAGTTCTGTAAGTTGGTTAATTTTCATTCCTCAGGAACAGCCCGAAAGCGATTTCGCGGTTACGCGAGTTCACGTTTCACGTTTCACGTTTCACGTTTCACGTTTTACGTTTTACGTTTCACGTTTCACGTTTCACGTTTCACGTTTCACAGCAAACCCCGCACAACCCGCAACACCCATCTTTCGTTCCTGCCCCTGCTTTAGTTTATAATCGGACGTTATGACAACACCTATCAACCATTTAATT
>CAZPEJ010000123.1:0-10450 GCA_964585465.1 uncultured Ardenticatenaceae bacterium | reverse complement strand
ACCATCTCCACCTACCAGACCAGGACTTACCGGAAGCGAGGTGGCAAAAAAGGGTTTGCCACCCGTGACGAGTTCCCGCATTTTTCCCTCTTCGACCAGCGGAACTGGGGGTTGATTATTTACGACGAAGTTCACCTGTTACCCGCCCCCGTTTTTAGTATCACGGCCGAATTACAGGCTCGCCGTCGCCTGGGATTAACCGCCACATTGGTGCGCGAAGATGAACGGGAAGAAGATGTTTTTTCGCTCATCGGCCCCAAAAAGTACGACGTTCCCTGGAAAGACCTGGAGCAGCAAGGGTGGATTGCTACCGCCGATGTCATCGAGGTGCGGGTACCGTTGGCAGATGATTTGCGCCTGTTGTATGCCACCGCCGAAACACGCCAGAAGTACCGCGTGGCCGCAGAAAACCATCGCAAATATGTTGTCCTTGACCAGTTACTCGCCAAACATCCTGACGACCAGGTATTGATTATTGGGATGTACCTGGAGCAGTTAAGTGAAGTGGCTTCACGTTATGGCTACCCTTTGATTACGGGTGAAACCTCCATCAAACAGCGGCATGAGTTATTTCACCAATTCAAAACAGGGGAGATCAAACGGTTAATCATTTCAAAAGTGGGCAATTTTGCCATTGACCTGCCCAATGCCAATGTCATGATTCAAATCAGTGGCACTTTTGGCAGCCGCCAGGAGGAAGCCCAACGGCTAGGGCGTATTTTGCGCCCCAAAGAAGCACAAATGGCCCACTTTTATACCCTGGTAACAAAAGATACTCAGGATCAAGAGTTTAGTGCCAACCGTCAGCTCTTTTTGACGGAGCAAGGGTATCAATACTTGATTCTTTATGCCGATGAAGTCGCTGATTTCCGGCCTGTAACCTGGGCCGAAAAACAGCAAAGTTTGGAGACAAAAAACAAATTCTATGCCAAACCTGGATCAGTTAACTGAAAAAGATTTCAAACACCTTTTTAATAAGGGCCAATGGAACAAGGCGTGGGGGTATTTGAACCTGATGCGCCGCCTGAAACGGATTGGAAATAGTTTACAGGCAGAGGTGATTGGGAGCAGTGTTTATCAGGTAGAGGTACAAGTTGAACCTGAGGGTATCCTTACTGTTTGTAGTTGCCCTTATGGGAGTGGGTGTAAACATGTTGCGGCCGTTTTGTTACAATGGGTGACTAAACGGTCAGCTTTTGCGGAGGAATCGGCCGTTTCTGCCTCCTTGCCCTCTACCACCCCCATCCCCCCTCAAAAAACGTACCGCCCCACACAATTGCCCAGCTGGCTGTTAAAACCCTTTGAACAACGGCAAATTGAGGCCAAACTGAAATTTACGGCCGATCTGGATCATTACCGTTTGCCAGATCTGCGGCAAATAGCGTCACGTTATAAATGGAAAATCAAGGGGAGTGCAAAAGCGGCCGTTATTGAGCAACTCGTAGAACACTTTCTCAACGAACATGAATTAGCCAACGTTCTACCCACCTTAACACCAGAGCAACAAGCTGTATGGCGTGCTATGGCCCTGCTAGGAGACCAAACCAGGAGCGCAGAAGAAACAATTGAAAATGTGGCAAAACTGTGGCAGAAAGTTGGAAATATCCCAAAAACAAAAACCCAACTGATAGACTTGGGGCTGCTGTCAAGCGGAGGGGTGTATGGCTATCAAGGTGACTACCTCTCCCCATTTATTCCATCCGTCATCATGGCTCATTTACACCAGATATTTCCTGGGTTTGTTCCCACAGTCACTACCCCACCCCCCCATGATGAACAGCTTTCTGCTAATCCATATATCCCCTTACGCATCGCTCTACAACTTGTTTTGCTCTGGGAACAAACCCCGGTTACTTTGCGCGACCCGCTACCTCGTCCAAACCTGGAAAAATTTCATCCGGCACTAAAGGATTGGGATTATCAACTAGCTGAGATTTCAAAGTTAAAACAAGTTTCACCACTACCAGATAAAGCTGCCCCCAGGTTACACGTTCCACCCCCCCAGCGGGCTTTGGCAGAAACGGCCGTTGAACGTTATTCCGCTTCAGTTGGCGGCCAGGCTAAACTTGATTTTTTCTACCATTTGTTGGTGCAGACAGGCGTTTTTCAGCCGGGTAACCCGGTTACCATATGGCCTGAGGTAAAAAATGAGTTTTTTCTGCGCTCCGAGGTTAGTCAGTGGCAAATTTTGGTTCGTGCCTATCTGGAAATGGAGAGTTGGAGTGAGTTATGGGAATTATTACGCGAAACACCTGATTTAGCGTTGTCGCGTTCCACAAATTATGCCATTTTCAAGCCACATCATTTACAAAACGACTTGTTGCAGATGCGGCATACCGTTTTGCGGGTATTGGCGTGTCTACCGGATAATGAGTGGATTACTTACGAGGCATTGCAGGCGGTCATGCGTCGGGTGTGGTCAACGGCCGTTAAAATAACCAGTTTTCCAGTTTACTATCATAACTATTCACCCATCTGGCAAATGACCTATCAAGGTCATGTGATCAATGATAAATCTTCTACCGATTGGGATGTTTTGCAGGGCAAATTTATTCAATGTATGCTGAAAAACTCGTTACATTGGTTGGGACTGGCAGATGTTTGTCTACAAAACGACCAGGTGGTGGCTTTTCGCTTGCATGGATTGGCTGATGTGTACTGGGATAGGGTAGAAAGAGCAACTTTACCGGCAGAAACGGCCGTTTCCACCCCCGTCCATCGCCAATCTCCTGTCACAATCAAGGGTGATGTGATTTTGGTGAGTGCCACCTTTGTGAATGCCCAGGTTCATACGTTTCTGGGTAAAATCGCCCATCTACGGGAAACCTCGTTACAGCAATTCGTCTATCAACTAGATATAAACAGTACCTATGCCACCTTTGAAGCAGGTGGCAGTTATGCCCAACTATTCGAGGAGTGGCAACAACACCTGACACTCCCTATGCCAAACACCATCCAAAACACCTTAAAGACCTGGTGGCAAGGGTATGGACAACTGCGAATTTATCAAGATGTTACTATCATTGAATTAGGGGATGAGTATGCGCTGGCCGAATTAAAGGCTGTTACTTCCTTGAACAAACTGCTAATTGCCGAGATTTCACCCCAATTGATATTAATTCCAGAAACGGCCGTTGCCACATTAACGGCCGAATTAGAAAAAGCCGGGTACACCCCCAAAAAAGAGTAATCGCCACATGGACCAAAAAACAATGATTGATGAGGTGAACACCTTATTAGATTCATACAGCAGCAACACCCTCTGGGAAATGGTTAGAGCCAGCAACTTAGAGAGTGGCAGCAAAAAAATGGTGAAAGCAGAGCTGCTTGTTTATATGAAAAAAGAGTTTTTCACCGAAAAACGAGTCAGGCACTCCGTAAACCAGCTAAATCAACAGGAAAAAGAGATTCTCAACCGGTTGCAATTGCGCGACTATATCGCCACCACATACGCATTCAGACGGGAACTCACCCGCGCAGGACTAGCCACAGAAGCCACCCCACCCCCAACTGAATCAACTCACAGTTCTTACAATCAACGGCCGCTGCCCAAAACAAACCCAAAGACCTCCCATACTCCACACTTTGAGGATGTTATTGGCCGTCTGACACGTTTGGGGCTGATATTTAGCCGGATTGAAACAACCGATGCCTACACTCTGCAAACCAAACTGACGCTTGAACCAGCTCAAATTCTGTACATTCCCAGGATTATTCGGCCGTTTTTGCCCCTCACCCGCCCCCTGCCCCCTTCACAATCCATCACACCACCCACCCACATCGAAACGGCCGATCCGCAACTCTTTTTGCGCGACTTATATCTCTACTGGGAATATGTGCGCCACAACTCGGTACCATTGGTACAAAGTGGCACCGTCGGCAAACGCACCCTCAAAGCCATCAACGAAATCCTGATTCAACCCGACAAAGCCCTGGAAAACGCCCGCCGCGAAGACGAAACCCGGTGGCTTTTCCTGCTGCGGTTGTTATTGGAATCGTTGTCTCTGGTACAAATAAAAATGGGTGAACTACAGCCAATGGGCAAGGGCAGCCGGGTCATTCCCCCATTTTGGGACAAACCCATCGTCGAACAAACCAGACAATGCCTGGAAGTATGGAAAACCCTCAGCCCCTGGCTGGAACTTGATAACCCTGCCACTAGCTACTTTCCTCAACATACCCAGGCCCGTCAACTGTTGTTAAAAGGTCTGGTTGCCCTAAGAAATGCCGAGTGGGTAGAACGAAAAGAGCTGCTGGGCTGGTTACAAGACCAGAATCGAGATTTTCTTTTCAGGGGTCGCGCCCAATTGGATAGTCATAACCGGGGGTATGGCTTTACTATCGGTGGGGTTTATGTGTACGGTGACAAAAAAGAGTTAAACGAACGCCTGAACCAGTGGGAGGAAAAGTTTATTGAACTTTGTATCACCCAATTCTTTTTCCCTTTGGGTTTAGTCGAGATTGGGTATTATCATGATCATCCGGTTCCCCCTTTTAATGATTGGCAAATGATACGGTTTACCTCCCTCGGCCGCCAGGTTCTAGGGTTACAACCTGTAGAGCCGCCCAGCCCAGACCAAGGCAAAATTGTGGTACAACCAAATTTCCAAATTTTGGCAATTGGGCCGGTGAGTCTGGCAACCCTGGCTGTCTGTGACTCGTTTGCGGAGCGAAAAAAGATAGACCGGGGGGCGGTGGAGTATCACCTGTCCCGTGAATCCGTTTATGCGGCGCAACAGGCGGGTTTTGCAGCAACGGAGATTGTTAAATGGCTGGCGAATATCAGCGGGATGCCCCTGCCACAAAATGTGCAACGGTCGCTGGAAGAGTGGGGTAGCCACCACGAAAGAATTGTGTTTCGCACCCATATCAATTTGTTACAGGCGGCCAGCCCGGAAAAGTTGGAACAGCTACTGGCTAATCCAGAAATAGGCAAATGGTTAAACCAATTGATGGGTACGGCCGTTGCAGTCATTCGCAAAGAAAAAACAAAACCCATTGTGACTGCTTTAGTGAAACAAAATCTATTGCCGGTGGTGGCAGGGGCAGAACCAGAAGCCGCCAATCACTCGGTGTTGATTGATACAAACGGCCGTATTCAACTCATTCATGCGGTGCCTGGTTTACATTTGCGTGGTCGGTTGGCGCGGGTGGCTGAAGAAACGGCCGATGGGTATTGGCAAATTACCCCAGAATCGGTGCGCCGCCTGGGCAGCGGCCGGGGCAGTGTGGAAAAACTGCTCGATGAGTTGACCTTGCTCAATCGCGGGGCACTGCCTCCGGCGTTAATCAACCAGCTAAAAACCTGGGGGCAATATCATGGCACCGCAACCGTGCAAACATTGACGTTGGTGGAGTTTCAAGAGAAAAATGTTTTGCAAGAGTTGATGGCGAACCAAGAATTACGGCCGTATTTCACCCCCTTTCCCGCCGGAGAGCGCAACCTGGCCGTGATAACCACCGAAAACCTGCCCCAACTGGAACACCAACTGGCCCAATTGGGCATTCCCCTCATTCACCGTTAAAACCAACCCAACCACATGATAAAAAGTTTTTCCCCCAAAGCCCTTATTTTCGACGTAGATGGCACACTGGTACACAACATGCCCCTGCACACACACATCTGGCTGACCTTTTTGGCCGAGTTAGGGGTGCAAATTGGAGCAGCGGCGTTTCACCAGCAGACGGCTGGCAAAACCTCCCGCGAAGTGATTCGGCTGATGTTGGGCAACCACCTGTCCGATGACGAAGTGCAACAGTATGGTGAAACAAAGGAGTTGCGTTATCGCGCCACCTATCAACCCCAGGCGGTACCTGGGCTGTATGAATTTCTGGCGCAAGCCCACCAGAAAAAGCTGCCGATGGCAATTGCCTCGGCCGGTGGGCCACTCAATATCGCTCTGATACTGGATGGGTTACAAATCCGGCATTATTTTCAGGTGGTGGTGAGTGGAGAGGATGTCAAAAATGGCAAACCCCACCCTGACCTTTTTTTGGCTGCTGCCAGCCGCCTGGGGGTTGACCCGGCCGACTGTCTGGTTTTTGAAGATGCGTGGTATGGGGTGGAAGCGGCGCGACGGGCAGGAATGCGGGCTGTGCTGCTGACAACCAGCATAGACCCACAAACGATTGAGGATTGGCGTGGCATTGAAACGGCCGTTCCCGATTTCTCTACCTTGTCTATTTAATTTCTTGTCTTTGCACCTTTGCGGTGAATCGTTACCAGAAATTAGCGAATCTCTGCTCTCCAATCCCAATAACGGCCGAACCCGCAAGGAGTCATCATGCGCCGACAACTCTTAAAATTTTTGTTGCTGCTGCTGGTTTTGCTCGCCTTTTCGTTGGGGTTGCTCTGGTTGTGGAGTTGGTACGTCTTTAACGCTCAGTGGCAAGTGGTTCACCTGACACCGGTGATGGAAACAGGAACGGCCGTTACGGCTGGTTTTCTAGCAGCCACCTTTTTCTCCCTCACCATCATTCTCATTGTCATCAACTACCACCTGATCAAACAATCTTAACATCACACAGAGAGCCTGATTGACTGATACATATCATTTTCATTGAGATTGGAGATTGGCAAATGTTCACCCATATCGTTTTTTTCAAACTAAAGGATAAAAGCCAGGAAAATTTGCAGGCCACACGCGAAAAGTTGTTGAGCATGTGGGGCAGGGTGCCTTCGCTGCGAGCAATTGAAGTGGGAATTGATGTTATCCACGCAACCCGTTCATTTGATCTAGCTCTGGTGACTCGTTTTGATGATCTGGCTGGCATGAAGGCTTATCAGGAAAACCCCTATCACCAGAACGAGATTTTGCCCCACATGCACCATGTGGCAGAAGCGGCTGCTTCGGTGGATTATGAAGGGTAAAACGGCCGTTTTCCTGCTGCTCCTGGGGGTAATAAGTTGCCTGGGCTGGTTGTACCGCGCCGATAGTGTGCTGCAAAACGGCCGTTCCCATCCCTTCACCTCCCCGGCTGGCGAACCCCTAAACGGCAACTATTACCCCGGCTACCAACCTGCTGGCATCCTCATCCTCTCCGGCTTTGGCGGCGACCAGGTAATGATGCGTAGTGCCGTGAGCGAATTTGCCCAGGCCGGGGTGCATGTTTTTACCTTTGATTATTCAGGACACGGCCGTTCTCCCGGCACCCTCACCTTCGATAATGCCGCCACCGACCGACTGGCGCAACAAGTGTTGGCCGCCCTGGAGCAGTTCAAACAGCTTTCTGGCCTCAACAACCACCAGATCATCCTCATGGGGCATAGCATGGGGGCGCGGGTTTCCCTGCAAACGGCCGTACTGCTGACCCCCCAAAACGTGGCGGGACTGATTTTGTTAGGGGCATCTGTCAATCTGACCCGCAATGTACAGTCAGAAACCTTTTCGGGCATTCAGGACAGCGACCTGCTCTGGGTGCAAAACCTGAACGCTGCTACCCCACCCGTGCCCATCTTGCTCATCACCGGCGAATGGGACGACATTTTGACTCCCAATGCTGCCCGCCTGTTGTTAGAGAAATTGCAAACCCCCCCGCTTGCCAACGGTGCCCCACGAGAGTTATTAATCCTAAACAACCTGGTTCACAACTATGAACCATACTCCCCGCGCATTCTGGCGGCTGCCAAAACTCAGGCATCGGTGTGGTGGGGGCTACCCATGCCAGAAACGGCCGAAACCGCCACCTTGCGCCTGGTTTTCTGGATCATTATTCCCGTCGCTCTGTTTCTGGCCCTGTTTATAACCAATCAACAGTTACGGGTGTCGAGTGATGAGTTTCGCGGCGGGGCGGAAATGATAGATATTACTCGTTTTCTCTGGGGCAAATGGTGGCTCTGGTTGGCGGCCTTGCCAGTAACGGCCGTTTTACTGTTTCTGTTCTTCCTCATTCCCCTGGGATTGCCCGTGTTTAACCTCATTTATGTTGGTTTTATCGGCGCATATGGCCTGTTATCGTGGGGGTTATACCGTTGGGGCAAAATGCCCGGGGTAAAAGGGGGTTTTGACCTGGGCAATTGGCAAACTAATTACAAATCTCTACGCTCGAATCTCCTTTTCCTCCTCACCCTCCTGCTGCTAACCACCCTTTACCTTCGCAGCGGGGTTTACGATGCCCCACCCAGCGGGCATCGGTTGTGGTGGTTAGTTATCTTCACCCCGTTCACCACATTGGGTTTCTGGATTGGGTTGCAAGAGGGGCAACTGTTACAAACGGCCGTTAAAGGGCAGGTTCGGCCGTTTCTATTTCACACCCTCATCAGCCTCTTTCCCTTTCTGCTCCTGACCCTCTTTTTTGCCCTCCTCGGCTCCATTTCCGGGCTGATTGGTGGGTTACAAGGGTTGGTCATTCTTGCTTTTGTGTTGCTGGCAGGCCATGTGGCCCACAAAATGTCTGGGCAGGTGTGGGGAACGGCCGTTTTTCAATCCATTTTACTTTACTGGCTGGTTTTGCCGCAGGGAGCGTTATTTGTTTTTAGTTATTAGCTGTTAGCCGTCAGTTTTTCGGCAAAAATTGACATAACACATGATATGATTCACGCAACAGTTGACCGCACAGTATCAAAAGGTTGGTTTGTTGGCCCCTGGAATTCGGCCGTTCCGATTCCAGTTGGTTATGCAAATGAAGGCATCCAGGAAAACCACTCCCACACGCACATGTATGAAATTTACCTGGTGGCACAAGGAGAAAGTACGGCCGTTGTCAACCAGCAAAAAATTCAGCTGCGGCCGGGTGATATGTTAGTCGTAGAGCCTGGGGAAACTCATACCTTCACACACAGTTCAAACAACTACCTTCACTTTGTGATCCAAACCCCTTTTGTCAAAGGAGATAAAACCACATAATCACTCAAATCTTTAATCTCTAATCTCTAACTTACCATCAAACAAACCAAAGGTGTCATTATGGAAACCCCTTCCTCTCTGTTTTTTATCGTTTTTATCCTGTTTTTCGGCCTCACAATCACCGAACTGATTTGTTACTGGTTGTGGGTTCCCTTCTATTTTCGCATCGGGATACCTATTTTCTCTCAAGAAATCCAACCCCTCAACCTGTTCCAACTCAACCTGGACATTCCCCAACTGGAAAAACAGTTAGGAGGCTTCTGGGGAAAACGTGTCGTTTTTAAGGAAGTGCAGCCCAACGAATACCTCTTCCGCCACAACTTTACCTCGCGCAACCCGATTATCGGGCAAATTACCTTCGATACCATTCGCGGGGTGGTTGTTGTTAAGGGAAACCTTTACTGGTCACTGTTATTTCTCCCTCTCCTGATCCTGTTTTTTATACCCTACGGAGCCCCTCTTATTGTCTTGTTCATCTTTGCCTTCATCATCCTGGTAAATCTTGCCATTCAGCGAAACACCTATCAAAAAGTAGCCCAGGCAATACAGGAAGCGGTTGGGAAAACGGCCGTTAAATAAAGAAAATGGTAACTATTCAACCTGAGAACCACAAGGAGCACCTAATGGCAAAAAAATCTTATGCCCCAGTAGCAGAATTAGAAGATTTGCAACGAGTGGAAACAGCACTTAAGGCAGCCAAAACGGCCGATGACGTGCGTAAAATTTGTGCTGCCGACGGGCCAAAGGTGGGATACAAAGCATTTTGTTACCTGCTCACAGGCAAAATGACCGCCGAACAGATGAAAACCACCGCCGAGTAATCCTGAACATTCTGCATAAGGCCATAACATTCTGCTGGAGGAGATGAGAGATTGGAGATTGGCCAATCTCTAATCTCCAATCGCAATAAAATGTTAGTTTATGCTCTTTCTGAGCATAACTATACGACCCCTTTAGGGACATGCGATGTTTTTGAAGCAACCCTGCCCAGACAGGCAAAGGTTAAAACACCGCATGTCTAAATAGAAAATAACAATGGAAGGCTTCATAGAAAAAGAAATTATCAAATTAACAGAAAAATATGGAGAAGTTCCTCCATTGTGGATTGTTTTTCCAGATGAGCATCCCTATAGTATTTGTTGGCATATGGGGTATGGTGAAGAGTACGTCATGATATGGGGTCAATGGTGGGTAAAACAAGGTTTTAATGAGTCTCAACGAATCGCATATTTCAAAAAGTGGTTTCCCCCCTCTGGGTGGCTTGAATGGGTGATTGAAGCTGTTTGGGACATCCATCCCTGGGAAAATGATCCTGATTTTGATTACACTCCTTACTTTTCTCGCCTGGAATATCTTGGTTTTGGAAGCCAGCAAGATTATGAAAAATCTCTTAACGATTTTCCGGCCCAAGAAGATGGTGATGTACAAGATCAAGAAAATAGTTAATTTTTGATACCCACCTTTTTGTTATGTCGAACAAATGTTGGTTCGCAAAGTCACAAAAGATTAACCACAGATGACACGGAGAAAACGGATAGGCACAGGTTTTTAGTGGCTCTTTGGGAACTCAGAGGGTTGACAACCCATGAAACGTGAAACGTGAA
>CAZPEJ010000122.1:0-10462 GCA_964585465.1 uncultured Ardenticatenaceae bacterium | reverse complement strand
GCGCACGCCCCGGCCCACCCGCGCGCCGCCGGCCGGGGCGGGGCAATCTTTGTCAGGGAATCCCCCTTTGGGGGTGAATTGGGCCATGAGTTGACCAGCTTGCAGATACAGTTCGATGTGGGTCATTTGGGAGTCGTAGTGGCCCAAACACGGCCGTATTTCTGCTTCTGGTCGCTCTAACAATACGGGTTTCGGGTTGGTCAACCCCAGAAAATGCTCAAATGCCCACTCCGTCACCTCCTGGTTCAAGATTCGGCCGTAATCTGCATTGGTGAGAATGACCAGGGCAAATTGGCATGATGGCACCAGTTCAAAAGCGGACATCTGGCCGTTGGTAGCCCCGCCGTGAGCCACAATTTGAGTATCACCCACCTGACGCATCAGCCAACTGATTCCTACTGTGCGCCCCAAATCGGCCGTTGCCTGGGGTGTTTGCATCAACTTCATGGTTTCCGCAGCCAGCAAACGTTCGCCCGATTCGGCCGTGCCATCCCCCAGGTGGAACCGGGCATACCGTAACTGCTCTTTGACACTGGAACTGATGCCACCCGCCGCATGGGCAGAACGAGCCAACGCCCAGGGTCGGGCAACAGTTACGGTGTCCTCGTGGTTGTTATGACCAATGGCGGTGCGATGGGTGATGGCATCGTGGGCAAAAAAGACGGAGGTTGTTAACCCCAAAGGCTGGAAAACGAGATGGGAAACGGCCGTTTCATAACTTTGCCCGGTTACTGCTTCAATCACCCGCCCGGCCAGGCTAAAACCAGCGTTGTTATATGACCACACCTCACCCAACGGCGTGAGTTGGGGCAGGTGAGCCATATTTGCCACATACGTTGCCAGGGCATCTTCCCCCAGACCAGTATCCTCAAAATAATCCCCCACCCAGCCACCGGTGTGGGTAAACAAGTGGCGCAAGGTGACATGTTGGGTCACCTGGACATCATGTAATTGCAAATCGGGCAAATAGGTCTTGATGGGTTCATCCAAACGTAGTTTACCCATTTCTATTAACCGCATAACGGCCGTTGCTGTGACCGTTTTGGTGGTAGAGCCAATTTGAAACAGGGTATCTTCCGTAACGGGCAAGGGGTGTTCCAGGCTGGTGATGCCAAAAACGGCCGTGTGTTCCTGCCCTTCATGCCACACCCCCACCGCCACCCCAGGAATTTTCAGCCGATTCATGGCTTCTTGAACAATCCGACGTAATTGGGAAAACTTTTCAGATAGCATCGTCTACCCCCTTCATAATTCTGGAATTTCCATCTCTCCCTGGCTAATTAACACCGAGGCCCCACCCACACGCACAGCCGTTATTGCTCCTCCTCGTTTATCTGCCGCCACCTGCAAAATACTGGGCCGACCCATGTCAAACCCTTGTTCCACCACCCAATGCAAGCTGCCATCGGCCGTTTCATCTCGCACCCCCAAATATCCCGCCAACGCGGCAGCAGCAGCTCCGGTAGCCGGGTCTTCACGAACACCTAACGACGGGCCAAACATACGCGAACACAAGAATGACCCTTCACGTTCAACCTCAAACGTGAAGGGGTATATATCTTTTGTCCAGTAATCCCCCAACACAGCCACCCACTGATCATGGTTGATCTGGCATCGGGCCAGCGCGCTGCGCGAGCGAAGCGGGACAAACAAAAATGGCACCCCCGCCGAAGCTGCCTGGGGGGTATAACGGCCGTTTTCCATCACATCTTCCGGGTGAATAGACAACACCGCCGCCAGTTGAGCCGCCGATGGGGGTGGTGGGCCAAATTCTGGCAGTTTGGCGGCAGTGAGCTGGCTAAACACAGGACGGCCGTTTTCCCACCAAATGGTCACAGGCACCGGCCCCACCCCCTCCTCAAACACAATCTGGGTCGTTTCCGCGCCCGTTTCCAACTCCCCAATGGCCGCCAGCACAAACGCCGTGCCAACCGTAGGGTGCCCAGCAAACGGCATTTCGCCACCAGGCGTAAAAATACGCAACCGGCGGGTATGGGCCGGGTTTTCCGGCGGAAAGACAAAAGTGGTTTCCGAATAGTTAAACTCACGGGTGATCGTCAGCATCAACCCATCACTCAACCCCCGCGCATCGGGCAACACCGCCAATTGATTACCGCCAAAGGGGCGGTCAGTAAAAACATCGGCCGTATAAAAACGGTAACGCATCAGACCTCCTTAGGAATTGTTTGGAAACAAGTTTGTAGTAACGACTTCAGTCGTTCAGACTGCTAAAGCAGTTACTACAAACAAATATCCAGAGTCATTTACAAACAAACCCTAACCACTGGTTCAATCTCCAATCTCCAATCTCTAATCTCTTGTAGGTTATTGAATCCGCGTTCCTAACGGCCGATAGTTAACAGCTAATCACCTTCCCCTACTCCGCTGGCTGCAAAACCAAATGGTCAACGGCCGTTTCCTCCACTGTCTCGCGTGTATAACGCATGGGGTGTTGTTCCCCATCCAGCCACAGTTGAATCTGGTCATCATAGTGAGGGTGGTAAGGGTGGCCGCTTTGGCCGGTGGGCAGGATCAGGCGACTGGCATCAAAGTTACTTAAATCCTGGATCATTCGCATCGAGGGGTGCCCCGTAATGCCTGCGGGGTTTTCCCAACTCCAACCGTTGGCATTCACACTACTGCTGCTGCCATCGGCCGGGAAGGGGCCACGATTTACAATCCCCTCAATTAACCCAATACCACTTTCACCCAACGGGCTGCTGGTGAAGGTAGCTGTGTGCAATTTGCCCCACGACCATTCATTCATATCACCACCCACATTTTCTTCAAACCAGGCAACCGTATCAGCCAGAGCCACCAGCAAAATTTGTTCGCGGGTTTCGCTGGCATCAGTTACCTGATTATCCCACCAGGTAGCGTTGGCTTGTTGGCTGATCTGGTGCAAAAAGACGCGGTTACTAACCGTGCCGACATTTTCCTCCCCCACCTCATCGGCTAAAAGCCGGTAGGTGACTTCGCGGTTAAAAATGGCAAACAAGGCGGCGGGCACACTGTCGCGTAACATTTGCCCATCCCAGCCACGCAGCCGTTCCAAAGCCGCCTGTACCTGGGCATCATCGCTGGAAAGCCCATCTAACAAGGGGATATAGCTGTCTGCCAGCAGCAGTTTGTTATCGAATTGAATAGCGGCTATGTCATCGGCCGTTATCTCCCCATCCCCGTCAATTTGCGCTTCAATCATGTCTACAATACGCTGCCCCCGGTCACCATCCGCCCAATAAAGGCTAATCAGGTAAGGATAATCCTCATCTACTACAGCATGGTTAGCGGTAACAATGTATCCCGACTCCGGGTTAAACAGGGCGGGCAGTTCTTCATACGGAATCCACCCTTCCCATTCATACTCCCCTGTCCAGCCGGGCACCGGCACCAACCCGTTGCCATTTTTGCGAATAGGCACCAGGCCAGGCATCTGGTAAGCAATGTTGCCTTCCACATCGGCATACACAAAGTTTTGGGAGGGCAAATCCCAGTAACGCAGGGCTTCACGGAAGTCATCGTAATTTTCGGCCGTATTCAGCATGACGACAGATTGCAACACCCGCGAAGGTTCGCTAGCTGTCCACTGGAAAGCCAGCACATCACTCTGGTCATCAAATACCTCGTTCATGATGGGGCCGTGTCGGGTGATGCGTACCTGCAAAGTGGTATCTTCGCCGCCGTTGACCTTGATCACCTCTTCCACCACTTCCATATCTACCCACTCACCCATAAATTCATACTGGTTGGGGTTGCTGGGGTTGATTTTTTCGATAAACAGGTCTTGAACATCAGGGCCAACATTGGTCACACCCCAGGCAATATGGTCGTTGTGGCCGATAATAACCCCAGGTACCCCAGCAAAAGAAACGCCGTGAACGTTGTAATCGGGCGCGTGCAGACCAACTTCATACCAAATGGCGGGCATCTGAATACTCAGGTGTGGGTCATTTGCCAGCAGCGGCAGCCCGGTGTCGGTGTGTTCACCGCTAATGACCCAGTTGTTGCTGCCAACAAAACTACCTTCACCCAAGACATGGGGGGCGGCAGCGATGACGTTGGTATTGACGCGGCTCCAATCCACTGTTTGCAGGGCGGTCTGCAAAACGGCCGTTGCCGTGTCTCCATCTAATCTGGCTTCTGGCAACTCATTCACCTGTTCACTGGTGGGGGCAATCACCGGTCGGGTGTCGTAAGGGTAAAGCGGCAATAATGAAGCGACCTCTGCTTCTCCCAATGTTTTGATCAGTTCCGCCCGGTCTAACTCTTCGCCATAATTGCCACTCAGGTCGTGAGCCATCACCACACCCCAACTCACCGTATCAATCGGTTCCCAGGGTTCAATTTCCCAGGGTTCATTCACCAATCCCAAAATCGTGCGGTTGATGGAAAAGTTGTTGCGGTTTTCTTCGATATAGGCATTCACCCCGGCACTATACACTTCCAGGATGTGGTAAAACTCCGGGGCTTCGGCGCGGTAATACTCAACCGTATTTTCCGCCATACGGTTCCAGCCTACCGTGCGAATAAATTTATCGCTGTCCAGCCCTGGCTCCCCCACAATTTCGGAAACGCGCCCCTGGCCGATGTGCCGCCAAAACTCCATCTGCCAAAAGCGGTCTTGGGCATGGACATACCCCTGTGCAAAAAAGAGGTCGTCCTGGTTTTGGGCATAAATACTCGGCACACCCCACTCGTCGCGGTAAATGTCTACCTTGTCCTGCAATCCCTGAATGGTCAGGCTGCCGTCGGTGGTGGGAAACGGCCGTCTGGCTGTCACCACCCCATACACCCCGGCAATCAAACCTATCAACAACAAAACACCCAGTAAAACTAATACAACTCGTGCAATTCGACTCATATTCTCTTTCCTCCTGTTATGCAAAATAAGACGGGCAGCTATTTATTCTTTCTTATTCGCGTTCTTCACGCGGTTTGTCAGCAATTTTACACCTCTCCCCAACTTTGTGTTATATCGTGTACTTGTTGCCCACACTACTGCCAAATTCCCGATTGTATTGGTATAAAGTCTATATTGTATTAAGGAGCAAAAAAATGACCCATTCAACTGTTGGAAAACGAGAACCGGGGGTGAAGTTTATCATCCCATTTGAAGGTAAACCAAATTCCGAAGTAGAAGTGGTAGCTTACGCCTTTGACCATAAAGGAGTACTCATAGATAGTGCGGCCGTTAAAAATGGTGAAGTGGTATTGAATCTCCCTGCCCGCCAGGCCCGGCACACCCGCCTGATGTTTGCCCCTTCGATTCGTCGCCAGCTGATTACACCAGAAGTTGTACGAAACATGAGTGCCTATGAACCAGTTTGGGAGTACGATCCAAAAGTCAACCGTTACGAACTTTTGCCCATTCCTGAATTCCATTGGCAGTGGTGGTTCTGGTGCCAATGCCGGGTGCGCGGCCGGGTGGTTCGGCCGGTCGAATTTAATGGGGTATTGGTAGACATGCCCGTGTGTGGGGCCAGAGTCCATATCTGCGAAGTAGACCGTTTGATATTTATCTGGCCGCTGTTGCCCGATGATATTATTTGGCGTATTCGGGATGAGTTGCTGGTAGCCGTGCAACGGCCGTTTCCCCCCATCCCCGAACCAGACCCTGAACCTTTTTTTCGTTTCGATCCCAGTGTATTAGACATCTCACCCGAAAACATCGCCCTTATGAACCTGGGCAATATCCGTGCTTTTGATCCCCAACCCGAACCCCCCATGCCCATGGCCACACGTCTGGCCTCAACGGCCGAACGCACCATGCAACCCATCGTCACACACCAGGCCACACTCGCCGAACTCCCCCTGGAAACCCTGACAGCCTTAACCTCCGAATCTATCACAGTGGTGCGAGATGTTTTATTGGACAATTTGGTGTTAATTCGCCCCTATCTCTGCCTGTGGCCCTGGCTCTGGCCCTTCCTCACCTGCCAGGAAGTTGCTGTAGTGGAAACCGATCACCAGGGGCGATTCGACACCACCATCTGGTATCTCTGTTTTGGTGACCACCCCGACCTCTATTTTTGGGTGGAATACCCCATTGGTGGCAACTGGGAAACTGTGTATCACCCGCCTATGCGTTGTTATACCTATTGGAATTACGAATGCGGCAGCCATGTCACAATTCGTGTCACCGACCCACGAGTTCCCTGGTGCGACGTGCCACCTTCTATGCCTGGGTTGCAGGTGGCGGTGATGACGCTGGGCAACAACGTTAGTGTGAGTCACATTCAGGATGAAATGGCTGGAGCCGATGAAGGGTTGACAGGAGACGGTCGCCCCTTTGGCGGCAGTGTCGAACCCCATGTCTGGTTTGGGGAAGACCTGATCACCAACGGCATCACCCATTACCGCTGGTCATATAGCCTTTTGGGGGCTAATGATTGGCACGCTCTGGACAGTGAAGTGGTGCGTCACTATGGGACTGGCAACCCTGTCACCTTTGTTCCCTACTTGCTCGGCCCAGACCTGGCTTTTTCTGACAATCGGTTTAAGATTCAGCCTGAAGACCCACCATCTGGCAGCTGGGCCCCAATGATAAACGGCCGTCTTAACACAGCTAGTGCTTTTTTCCTCACCCATTTGTTAGCTGGCGGCAATGCAGGAACAGCCGCAGGCAAATATGAACTCAAACTGGAAATCTTCCGCAACAATGGCACATTGGTAGAAAATGTAGCCTTCCGCGTCCCCGACCCAGACGAAGTTGCTCCCTTTGGGGCCGAGCAGATAGACACCATCCCCGCCCCCGAAACAAACCTCATCCGCAACGGCACAGGTGATGTGGTGGCCTTCCGCCTGGTTGTTCATGTGGATAACAACCCCTGCCAGGCAGAAATTTACCCGGTGACGGTAGATGGCAATACAGCCGGGCCGTGTGGTTTTATCGGTTACGCCAACGCAGCCACCTCTGAGGTCAATATCTCCTTCAAAGCCTTCCACCCCAACAACTTCGCCACATTTGGCTTCGCCATCAGCCGGGGCAGCCAGGGTGTGGTAGAAAGTGCATCGGGAGGTGTAGGAGACAGCCCGGTCAATGGTTATGTGCGCGATGTGAACAGTGTCTTTGCCAAAGAGGTGGGTGTAGATGACCTGTTAGGCGATTGCATCAAAGCTGCCTTTGCTGAAACCATGCATGTTTATGCCCTGGCAACCGATGGGTGGGGCATTTTAAATTACCTGGATGCGGGCGCGGTGCCGCTGGCGTTTGCCCTGGAACCAGCTTCGTAAAAGAGTAAGCAGTAAACGGTAAACAACGGCCGATAAATATCATCAGGTGTTTATCGGCCGTTTTGTTATTCCCAATTTACCACTTTAGCCCGGGGGCCGAACCCCAGACCCGGCAAACCAGGTTTGGGTTTGTTAACCGTCGCTTTCAACCAATAACAATTTCCAAAATGAGAACTACGGTGTTAATCCTGTTGTCGTTTCATCTTTCCTATTTCGCGGCTATAATTCGTCGCCATGTTAAACTTCGTTTTTGCCCTCATCGGCTTATTCACGGCCGGGGCCGTCAACTGGTTAGCCGATGAACTACCCAAACGAAAACGGCCGTTTCCCCCCACCTGCCCCCGTTGCGACTATCATTACACCTGGGCTGGTTGGCGGTTAGGATTAGCGGAATGCCCTGCTTGCGGTTTACCCATTCGCAAACGGGTGTGGATTGTTCTTCTCACAACCACCGCGCTCTTCGCTCTGCTTCCCTCGCTCATTCCCGAACCCATCAACCTGGCCGTCAACACCCTCTACATTACCATCCTGCTGCTGGTCATCGTCATAGACCTGGAGCATAAACTCATCCTGGACATTGTCACCTACCCCACCACCCTGTTGGCACTACTGCTAAGTTGGGTGGTGGTGGATGGGGAAAACTCCCTCCCGTTGGCGGTTCTGGGGGCCATTTGTGGCGGGTTCATCTTTTTGTTCATTTACTGGCTGGCAGAAAAAATGTATGGTCTGGGGGCCATTGGTCTGGGAGATGTTAAACTGGCCTTAGCCATGGGAGCCATGTTAGGGTTTCACCGTATCTTTTTTGCCCTGATTTTGGCGATTTTCCTCGGTGGGGTGATTAGTTTATTGCTCCTGGTCACCCGCCTGGTGAGTCGCAATTCTTATCTGCCCTACGGCCAATACCTGGCAGTAGCGGCCGTTATTATGCTCATTTGGGGCGTAGATTTTGTGCAGTGGTACATCCCGTAAACACACCACACGCACACACCAATTATTATGGACGACATTGAAATACGGCCGATTTCTACCACCGCCGACCTGAAACAAGCGGAAACCTTGCAACAAATTGTATGGGGTGGGGATGACCTGGAAGTTATCTCCTACCACACCCTTCACGCCCTGCAACACAACGGCTCTTGCCTCATCGGTGCTTTTGTAGAGGGCAAATTGGTTGGTTTTGTCATGGGGGTTTTGGGATTAGTAGATACCCCCGACCGTATTGACCAGGTAGCGGCCGCCCGGCTCAAAATGTACTCCGTTATGGCCGGGGTATTGCCAGCGTATCAAAAATCGGGCATTGGCTACCGCCTAAAACTGGCCCAGCGAGAGTTTGCCAACCATATTGGCATTCGTCTCATCACCTGGACGTATGACCCTCTGGAAAGTCTGAACGCCTACTTGAATATCAGCAAATTAGGCTGCATCTGCCAGACGTATCACCGCAATTTTCATGGCGAGATGGGGGGTATCAACGCCGGTTTACCCACTGACCGTTTTGATGTGGAGTGGTGGATCACCAGTAATCGGGTAGAAAGTCGTGTGGGCAAACGAAGACGGCCGTTATCCTATCAACAACTGGTAGATGGCAACGCCCAACTGATTAACCCCACCACCTTTGACGAAAATGGCCTGCCGTTACCCGCTTTCCACTACGACCTGGATTATCGCCGCAACCTGCTTCTGTTAGAAATTCCGGCTGACTTCCAGGCTATCAAACAGACCGACCCCGACCTGGCGCGTGGCTGGCGCGAACACACCCGCTACCTGTTTGAAGACCTGTTCAGCCACAAATTCATTGTTACAGACTTTGCCTGGCATGAAGAAGAAGGGCGGAAGCGGAGTTTTTACCTTTTTACCAATCGTGATGCGTAAATATAAAATCAGATCAGTGAGCAGTAGTTGGTAAACTTGTTTTGGCACTGTGCCTTTTCAGTTTGGAGAAAGAGTTGAAATAATTATCTCAATATCGTCTAGCGGTATATTACGAAACTCAAACTCAACGTTGACTTGATTATATTGTAGGAACGTCCGCATAGATTGACCTTCCTCACCTTCGTAAAGCAGTATGATTGCTTCATCAGGTAAACTCAAGCTACTCACGATTTGTTTTCCCTCAAGGCTAGGGAGGGATTGAGTGATACCAAGGTACTGCCACATACTAAAAGAAGCCTGTTGCTCCTCTGCGTTGATGTACTCAAGAACGAAAATTCCTGTACCACTTGATTCAGTCCAACTCTCACTCATTTCCATAACATGTACTAATTGATATTGTTCAGGCAAGTCTTGAGGCCAAAGAACGGTAAAAGGTGCTAATTCGGTTAGTTCGTCGGCGGTAATTTCACGGCTTACAAGTTGAATAACCCCTGATACCTGGTTTAAATCTTCTTCAGGTGTCATATTAGGAAGAATTGATTGGATCTCAATTCCTAGAACCGCCTTTGTTTCATCTCTAGGATCTTGACCAAGTTCAACTACTAAAGTCTGCACTGTACCATCTGAGTGCTGTACAGTTAAGCTTATTTTTTCCCCAGGCTGATAAGCAGAGAAAAACTCAACCAAATCGTTAACATTATCGAATTGCTTTTGATCAACTGCAAGAATCAAGTCACCCACTTCTAAGCCAGCCTGGTCTGCAGGACTGGTCTGCATTATATCGGTAATGACTAATCCCTCAGTTGTTTTCGGAGAAGGCAGTATGTGGGTAGCAACAGCTACCGGGTTAGAACTTATCAGAGGAGTGTTGGTAAAAGGCGAAGGTTTTTGTAGCTGCATCACAAAATAAGCTCCCCCAACTATACTTAATCCCAAAATGACCAGTAGTGCCAACCACCAGGTCGGTGCTTTAAGCGTATTTTGACTGGTTTTCTCCATTTTCCACTTTTACCCCTTGTGAAATCTGATACTAACTTGTGTTAAGCGAAGAAGCTATTCTCTCCGCATCTTCTATAGGTATACCCCAAAACTCAAATTCAATTTTAACCCCACCAATACCAGCAAAGGGTAATTATCGGCACCGTCAGATCAGCTTTTAGCCAAATATGGTGAAAAAGAGGTCTTTTGGGCATGATCGCCCCTATTTAGGCCGTACAAATTCGCACGGTTACTACAAGAAGGCCTTTTTTACTGACCCCTATGCTACCAGTGGGAATACGGCCGTATCCAACTCTATTTACATGCTATCTTGAACTGGTTCACCTAATTCCGCAATATAACAGGCAAGTAAACTTCC
>CAZPEJ010000121.1:2168-10490 GCA_964585465.1 uncultured Ardenticatenaceae bacterium | reverse complement strand
GGCCGTTCCCCCACCCCCCCCTACACCCGCCACACCTTCTCTGGGGCTGCTGGCTCTTATCCCCCTCGCTCTGGCTGGCATCGGTCTCCTGGCCCTGCTGGGAGCCGTCTTCCTCTTTCTAGGGCGAAAACCCTAGTATTTCACGGTGCAGCAACAAACCACTGCTCACTGTCCACTGTCCACTGGGTACTGTGTACTGCCCCTCAATGCCCCCTCGTACTGCGCGGATCAAGGGCATCGCGCAACCCATCCCCCATAAAGTTGACACACAACACGGTAATCAAAATCATCATACCAGGGAAAATCCACATCCAGGGAGCAGATTCCAGATAACGGTAGGCACTATCCAGCATATTCCCCCAGCTAGCTGTGGGGGATTGCACCCCCAAACCGAGAAAGCTGATATATGCCTCGTTCAAAATAGCCCCAGCCACTCCTAACGTGGCCGCAACAATGATGGGAGCGGCCGTATTTGGCAACAGATGAGTAAAGATAATCCGTGCATTGGATGACCCCAACGCCCGCGAAGCCTCGACATAATCCTGTTCCTTGAGAGACAAAATGTTGGCGCGAACAATACGGGCTACCCCCATCCAACTGGTGAGGCCAAAAATAATAATGATAGCAATGACACTGCCGCTAAATACCCGGCCGAACACATCAACTTCCGGTATTTTGCCCCCCAGAGATTTTGCCACCACGATTAACAGAAACAGTTGCGGAATGGTCAACATAGCCTCGGTAACACGCATGAGAATACTATCCACCCAACGGCCGTAATACGCCGCCAACGCCCCCACCAACGAGCCAATAATCACCTCCACCACCGCC
Source organism: uncultured Ardenticatenaceae bacterium (assembly GCA_964585465.1). GTDB lineage: Bacteria > Chloroflexota > Anaerolineae > Promineifilales > Promineifilaceae > CAZPEJ01. The sequence continues at coordinate 9,659 of CAZPEJ010000121.1, read as the reverse complement.
GCCGACAAACCAATCAAAACAGAAATCTGCCCCCCATAAATCGTCCGCGCCAAAATATCCCGCCCAATGGTATCAGTGCCAAACGGGTGCTCCCGTGAAGGGGGCAATAACTTCTTTCCCGTATCATTACAATTGGCAAACGCCTCCCCACTCACCGCCTGGCCTGTTGGCCCGCACACACCCCGCGCAAAAATAAACCCGCCAAACAAAACATACCCGATCAACAATAACAAAACCACGCTGGCTACCATCGCCCCACGATGTTTACGAAACCGCCGCCACGCCAACTGCCCCGGCGATAGGGCCTGGCTGCTAATTTTTTCTTCACCAAGTTCAATTTTGGGGTCAGGAAGGGTTGTACTTGCCATTTTTGTTGCCATCAACCATCACAAAACCGAGTTTTTCAAAAAACTTGGGTAATTATTCACCGCAAAGACGCAAAGGTCGCAAAGAAAAGAGAAACCCTTTGTGTTCCCTGCGGTTAAATCCCAGGGCTAAACAGTTACAAACAAGGAATAAAAATTAAACAACTTACAGAACTGCGATTGCAGATTAACAATTGGTTCAATCTCCAATCTCTAATCTCTTGTAGGTTATTTAACCCACATTCTTAAGTGACCTATTTACTCCAAACGAATGCGGGGATCCAAAAACGCATACATTACGTCTGTTAAAAGTTGGAAAACGACCACCGCCACCGAAATTAACATCAAAATCCCCATTAAAACAGGGTAATCTGACCGATTCATGTGATCCACAAAAAGCCGCCCCATGCCAGGCCAGGCAAAAATCGTCTCTGTTACCACCGCCCCGGCCAGCAAGGCGGGCAAATCTAACCCCACCAGCGTTACAAATGGCAACAGGGCGTTCCGCAACGCATGGACAAAAACCACCCGCCGTTCGTGCTGCCCTTTGGCTCGTGCTGTTCGTACATAATCCTGGCTCAACACCTCTAACATACTAGACCGAACGTAACGGCTATATCCGGCAATGCTGATAATGGAAATGGTGGTCAACGGTAAAACGAGATGCCAGGCCACCTGAACGGCCGTTTTGCCCACCAACGGATCAAACATCCCCACCGTTGGCAAATAGGGCAACCCCCACCGCTTAAAATTGACCCCAAAGAGGTACATCAACATCAACGCCAGCCAAAAAATCGGCATGGAAAACCCAACAAAAGACAAGGTAGTAACTGTGTGATCAAACACCGAGTATTGGCGAACGGCCGAATAAATGCCAATCCCCAACGAAATCACCACAATCACTATCTCCGCCGGAATCATTAACAACAACGTATTGGGCAATCGCTCCCCAATCACCTCCGTCACCGGGGTACGGGTCACTAAAGAGTTCCCCCAATCCCCGCGTAAAATACCCTTCCGTTGTCCAGGCGTTTCCCCCACCCCATCCCCATCTTGATCTACCAACATCCAATCATTGCCCGCCAACCACACCAGGTATTGCACATACACCGGCTGATCCAACCCCAACACCCGGCGCAATCGCTCCTTATCCTCCGGTCGTGGCGGCTTCCGCGCCCCCAACGTCGCCAAAGGATCACCAAACGACTGCATCAGCGCAAACAAAATCACACTGATGATAAACAGTTGTGGAATAGATTGCAGAAGGCGGCGAACAACGTAATTGATCATGGCAACCTGCCAGGAAACGTGAAACGTGATGTTCTTCACCACGTTTCACGTTTCACATTTCATTAGTTGGTAATATCCCAATCACTCACATTCCAAAACGGCGTAGAACCAGAAAACAGCACATCAGACAAACGAGTGCTGATAGACCAGAGATCGGGGTCTTGCCACATGCCAACCCAGATCACATCATCATACATCAGCTGGGCAATCTGGTAATAAAGGTCAATGCGAGCCTGTGGATCCACTGTTGTTGCCTGTTGTGTCAACAAACTATCCATCTCCTCATTACAATACCCCTGCCAGTTGGCCCCTTCTGGGTTATCGGAAGAAGGAATCTGGTCGCACAACCAGTTAGAGGAGGCTTCTGGATCGGGGAAAGACCCTACCGAAGAGTATTCGGCAATGTCATATTCACCCAGTGCCTGCGGCCCGCCATCAGCATAAGAATTCCAATAAATATCGCTGGAGTGGTTGACCAATTCAGACCCAATCCCCGCTTCGGCCCACATTTGTTGCACCACTGCCTGCACATCTTTGCGTAATTGCCGGTCATTGGTGATATAGCGCAAAACGAGTTCCACCCCATCTTTGTCGCGTGTCCCATCCCCATTAGAATCCACCCAACCCGCTTCATCTAACAAGCGATTGGCCTCTGCCAGATCATAAGGGTAAGGTTGTAAATCCGGGTTGCCATAGGGCGGGGTCGTGTCCCAGAAGGTGGCGGCGGGTTGGGTGCGCCCCAGAAGTAAATCCTGGGTAATTTGTTCGCGGTTGGTTGCCAGGGCAACGGCGCGACGAACATTGGCATCTGTCATGGCCGGGTGGGCGGTTTCTGGGCTAACATTGAGGAACCAGCCTTCGTTATAACCAGAACCAACAGCCACCACTGTCGCTGCACCGCTAGATTCAATATCTTCAATGTCGCTGTAGCTGAGGAACACCCCAATATCACTATCGCCTGCTTTGATAGCGGCAATTTGGGCAGCGTCATCGGGCACAATGCGAATGAACACCTCATCAATTTTGGCCGGGGAGCCAAACCAGTTCTCGTTTTTCACAAAACGGAGGTGGCTGCCCGATTCCCACTCGGCAAAAACAAAGGGGCCAGACCCAACGGTGGGGTTGCGGTTCCAGTCGGCGTTATCCAGGTTGCCATCAGCCTGGAAAACTGGCTCCAGAACATGTTTGGGCAAAACGTAGGTAAAAATGGAGGTGAGCCAGGCAGCAAAGGGTTCGTTGAAGTTGACCACCAGGGTGTAATCGTCTGGGGCTTCCACACTGGTGACGTAATCGGCATAGGGGTAGGTGCTTTGGCTGGTGTTCTGTTCGGAGATAATCATCTCGTAGGTGAAAACAAAATCGGCCGATGTGAGGGGGGTGCCATCCGACCATTTCGCATCGGGGTTGAGTTTGATGGTGATGGTTTTGCCTTCGTTGCTGATACCACCATTCCCATCACTCGGCACTTCCGCCGCCAGCCGGGGCACAGGTTGGTTATTGTCGTCAAAACTCCACAACCCCATTAACCAAAACTCGCGGGTGATGCCAGAAAAGAACATGGCCGAATACATGGGGTTCATGGTATCTGGCTCTTGGACAAATGAGATGGTGACAACTTTAGCTTCGGCCGGGGCCTCGACCTCTTCTTCGGCCGGGGCCTCGGCTTCTTCGCCGCCCGATTCAGCCGGGGCCTCGGTGGCCGCAGGGGCCTCAACGTCGCTGCCCGATGTGCCACAAGCAGCCAGCAGCAGCATAATAAGGAAACATGTCAATAAAATGGGTTTTCGGGTCTTCATTTCGCTTCTCTCCTTTTTGGCAAATGAATAAAATGCGCTGTGGGTAAAAAGCAGGTCTGCCATCGCGCATAAATGAGGGTGGCAAGATTATACAAAGGGTATCAGGAAAAGAAAAACGGCCGAATCCATCCAGATTCGGCCGTAACATATCATACTTCAACCAATGGCTTCTAAGATGAGCCGATTACACTTACCCTTTACCTCACAATGGCAAAATCATCTACCTGCTTGCGGGCAAAGCCATAAGCAGAACCATCCCAATACAACGTAAACGTGCAAGAGGTGGTACCACCCAGCGTCACCGGGGTGCAGACAAAGATGTCTTCTGCACCACCATCTAACCCCGGTACTGTAAACTTACTCTTGGTGGTGAGGTAAATGTCGCCGTTTGTTTCATCTGTCCACACCCCCCAGATGTCTTCTTTGTCGGTGGTCAACCCTACGTCAGAACCATCAAAGTAAAACGCCCAGGTGCCAGCACTGTTTTGTCCCAGGCTGCTGGCTGTGAAGGCTATCAGGTCGGCATCGGTGCCAGAAGCACCCAAAACCGAGAACGGGCCAACGGTGCTAACCAATAAACGGCCGTCTGGGGCAAAGTCCAACGCATCAATATCCTCATCCAACGTGGTCAGCCCAACATCCGACGCATCCAGGTACATTTCAAACGTACCGATGGTGTTATCCCCCAGGGAAGTGGGAATAAAACGGACAATATCGGAGTCATCTACCCACCCCACATTAACTAATGGCAGTGGGGAAGCCACACTGAGCAGCAAGGTACCATCCCCGGCAATGGCAAAAGCGTCCAGGTCGCGGGGAGCCAGCCCCACATCAGAGCCGTCAAAGTACAAACTCCAGCTATCTGCCACTGTGTCATACGCCAAAATATCTTCGTCGTTGTAGTCAATTCCAGCCACACTGCCACTGGTGCTGAGGCTAATGTACAGAATTTCGTGGTCATCCCCTTCAATCACCAGCGTGGCAACGGCCGTTGCTGCGTCGTAATTATTATCGGTCAGGTCAACCAGCGTGTTGTCCGGCAAGGTGAAGCTATCGCCAAAGTGGGCTGTCACTGTGTAACTACCGGGCGGTAACGTCACCGGCCCCAACGAAACCTGCCCCAAGAAGTTGGTCACACCCAACAGCGCATAAGAACCCTCTGGCCCATCTACGACCAGAAGAACTGGCTTTTGTACCAGGGCGTTATCGTCTGTATCCCGTAGTGTAACCACCATTTCAGAGTCTTCGCCAGGGAGAATGCTGTTAAACGCCGGGGCCAGGGTCAGCGTGACCACCTGTTTGGTCACGGTGAAGGGGGCAGAAGCAGTAACAGGCTGGTAATCGGCCGTTCCGCCAAAGCTGGCCTGCAACTCATACACCCCCGGAACGGCCGAAATGGGCAGAGAAACCGTCGCTCGTCCATTTTGGTCGGTAACGGCCGTTCGTTCAGTCCCCAACGTGAACCGAATCAGTTGATTTGCCAATGGGCTGCCATCACTGGTCAAAACGGCGGAAAGTTCCACCATTTCGCCATAAGCCCCACTGCTGGGCGGATTGTCCAACACCAGGTCAGTGGCTGCTCCATTTACGGCCGGTTCGCCGGGGTCAACATTGGGTTCATAAAACCGCCCCACATTGGTTGCCAACGTGACTAACCCAACACCATTCACTGCCTGCACCATGTAACGCACGTTTTCCGGCAAGGTGCCATTGAGGTCAACGGCCGTTAAACTGCCCTGCCAGAGCGTCGAATCGGCCGTATCTTGCATCAAATCCAGCGATTGCCACATTCCATTCACATCCGTCACATCACTCCAGGTAATCCACACCTCCTGAATCCCCGCAGCAGGATCACCCACCACCCGCATGGCAAAGTCCACCTGTCCACCGTTAATGGTCGCCAATACCTGGGAAAAACCAGGTGGGTTAGAAAGGTAAGGGGTGTTGCCAGAATAGGTGTTGGTATTGTTGCTGTAGAACAGACGGAACTGCATCTGGTCAAACTGCCGCAGCGTTCCAGTCGTCGAGCCGGGGGTATCAGATTGGAATTGGGCTGGGGTGAGAACCAGTTGCGTCTCACCATCCGTCGGATTGATGATGGCATCGTAGTAGTTGACATTCCAAAGTTTGGCCGGGTAGAAGAAATCAGAGGCAAAGATGGGTCGTGGCCCGCTCAGGTCATAGGTGGCGGCACCGGTTAACGGCCGTATTTCTTGCCATCCACTATACTGCCCACTGCGGAACCCCACCCCGCGCAAAACCTGCCCAGGTACAGCCACATTAAAGGTCTGCAAAGGCAAAACGGGTTCGGCCGGGTTGACCAATACCCGCTCGTCACTCCCGCCCGTCAGGTAGGAAACCGTAATTTCTTCGTTGACGTTATTCACGTTCACCAACGTCTGGGTCATCAACGTCAACGTAGGCGTAATGGTAACATCGGCAAATTGCAAATCCAGGGTTTGACCAGGGCCGGGCAACCCATACCCGTTGGTGCCGGTGACAATGGAGGCCCCTTCACCCGACACAATCCGTTGCCCTGGCATGTCCACCTGCAACATAGGCAGGCCAAACAGGGTCGCAATGAGCATCTGTTTTTGGTAGATGCCACTGGTTTCTGAGCCAACATCCACCAGATACGCCTGTTTGGCGGCGGCTAACGCCTCTCCCACCGAGACCGGGCCGGTGCCTGTGCGTAGCTCCTGACTAAAGAGCAGATAAAGCCGTTCCCCATATTCGATAAAGTCAGAATCCCCATATTGATACCCGGTGCCAGCTACCAGAGCCGCCCCTTTCTGGGCAAAGGCTTGTGCCCAATCGGGTTCGGGGGTGAGCAAGGGGATACCATCGGCATTGACAACGTTGTAACCCGCGTGGCAACCGGCACTAAAGATGAGGCTATTGCTCATGTCTACGGCCGAATTTGCCACTTCACTGGCTAACAGACGGCTTTGGTAATCGGCGGCCAGCGCACTACCCGCGCTGAAATGCCCGGCCATGTAAACCAGGTCATGACGGCCGCTTTGTAACAACGCTGTCCGCAACTGGTCAGATGTCCAGGCATTTTCCGGGGCCACCGTCTGTGGGGTGATAAGTTGGTCGGGTATGGTGCCAATACCCAGGCGCAACTGCGAATCTACTGCCAGAGCAGCATCTTCCAGGAAGTCATATCCTGTGACCAGGGAGGTGGCCGGGGTGATGACTCCATCGCTGGTGGAGAGGTAGGCATTGAGAACGGCCGTCATGTCACTGGGGGTTTCCACTAAACGGCCGATCCCCAATGCTGGCACCGGTAACTCAATGTTTTGCATCGAAATGGTCAGTTGTGAACCATAACTGTCCTGACTGAGCAGATAGTTTAGCTCCAGGCTGGCATCAGAAGGAGAACCTTCCAATACCGGTACCACATAGTTCGATTCAGGAGCCAGTAGAGCCTGGTCGGGGTGGCGGTAGAAAGGAATCACCTGGTCGTTGCCCACCAGCACCAGGTAACGCAGGTCGGGGTTGGCCTGCCAGTAGGCATCTATCACCGCTTTGATGGCATCTGCCAGGATGTTTTGGGCAGCGGGGCAGGTGAGGTAATCATTGAGCAGCGTGCGAGCATCTGCCACCCGGTCATCCGCCCCCACATTAACCATTACGCCGTTGACTTCGGGGCGCATGGATAGGGTGTCTAACAAGGTCAGGAGGTCATTAACGGCCGTTTCCCCATACAACGCCTCTAATTGCCCCTGGTCGGTGAGGATGAGCGTGGTGTAATTATTGGCAACGGCCGTTAAGCTGGTTGGCCGCAAACCACTATCCGACAAACCGGCACACACCCCACCATTCACCGCTACCGATAACTGGAAGGGGTTGGCTACGTCAAAAGTGCCATTTCGCCCGCGCACCCGCACATAGTAGAAGCCATCATTATTCCAGGTATTTACCGTTACCGCTTCAGTCGCCAGACCATCCTTACCAGAGGCCGCAAGCGCACTCCGCAATTGGGCACTGGAGAAAGCGTCATTAAAGATGTCCGGGTTAAAGATGTCCGGGTTAAA
>CAZPEJ010000121.1:0-2068 GCA_964585465.1 uncultured Ardenticatenaceae bacterium | reverse complement strand
AAGATGTCCGGGGCAAATTCCGCGCTCAATTGGAGCAACTCTTGGGTGCCGCTAATCTCTTCCTGGAATGTCTTGTTGATGTCTCGATAAACGGTAATATCGTAATTGCTGGGCAGATTGGTCAACTCGATAAAAACTTGATTATCCGGGTCAACCGGGAATTTATACCAGCGCGATTGGTCGGGCGAGTCAAGGAAGTGGTTGACGATGGTTGGCACGTCTACGTTGCCACTCAGCGGCAGTTCGTAAGCTGTTAACCAGGAGGTGTTACCCAGACCTGTCACCACACATCGGGAAAACTCAGAGGTGCTGCCCGTGTTACTGTCGGTGGCAATGGCGGTTACAAATTGACCCAGTGGCAGGTTGTTAAACAGGTTAAAGGTAAAGTTCACATCGCCACTACTGTCGGTAACGGCCGTTGTGCTGCCCAGGTAAACTTCCCCCTCACCATATTCACTGCTATCACACGTCTCGTTCTGGTAAAAGTCAATGACAAAGGACGTGTCAGGGGTGCTGTTGAGCCGGCCTTGAATGGCGGTGCTAACCCCGTTGGGGGTGGCGGCTATTAACACTGGGAAGTTTTGCCAATCGTTGGCCCCCCCATCGAGGTCGTTGACATCGTTGGCTGTCACGCCGTCTTCATCCAGGTCTATGCCCAGCCCGGTGTTGTTATACATCAGGTTTTGGCGCAGGGTTACACCCGTTGCACCACCCGTCACCACCACCCCATTGCCAATAAAGCCGGTGAGGCTCAAACCGTTGACCTGGCTGTTGCTGGCCGTGATTCGCAGCCCGTCGCCGTTGTCAGCCACGCTACCATCCAACACAATCAAGGGGGTGCCTGCATACCCCGGCTGAGACGAGCCATCTATGGTGGTGTTATCTGTCAAAGCAGGCAGGGGAGAAGATAACAAAATGGTGTATGGAGCAACGCCTGGAATGTTAAAACTGATAGTGTCACTGCCTGCGTTGCTGTTGGCGGTGTTGATGGCTTCGCGCAAGGAGCAGTGAGCCAGGTCACAAGTGCCGTCGTTGTTGTCGTCGGTGCTGTTGACAGTGAAGAAGGGGCCGCCGCCGCTGGAAACGGCCGTTACCACCGTTGAAGCCACATTGACAGGATACTCCTGCCACAAGGGCAGATCATAAGTACGGTCTTCCACCACCCCATTCGTTGCCAGGAAGGTGAGGCGGAACTGGTTGGGGGATTGGCTGGCCGCGTTGGCCGTCAACTGCACCACCGCAAAATACGTCTGGTGGGTAGCTACCGTCACCCGTGCTTGAAAATCTCCATCGGTAAAGTTGACCGTCTGCACCCCACCACTCAGGCTCAATGTGCCAACCGAAGCTGCTACAAAGTCGCTACCAACCTCAAAACTGCCGGAGCCGTTATCGCGGTAAATGGTTACACTGTCAATCAGGGCGTTGGCTTCGGCCGTTGTTAATGGATCACCCGCGCTTTGTTCAAACAGCAGTTGGAAGGTTGCCAGTTCTATTGCGCTGTCACCCGTGCGCCCGCGATGGGTGACGCGGGTCTTGAGAATGTCATCCGTCTGGCCCTCTTCCAGGGTAACAGGGGCGGTGTTGGTGGTGGTCATCACAAATTGCCCACCTTTATTGGGGAACCAGTGAATTAAGTTGCCCGTTGCATCGGCAGCTAACATATCCAGGCTGCCATCCCCATTCAAGTCGCCAGAGGTAACGGCCGAATAGGAGTAAATAAATGGTGGAAATTGAATCGTATCCCATAACCAGCTAGTGGCTAAACCGTTGCTGTTTTCAAACTCAATCGGTACACCATTACAATGATCGTTGGTCAACACATCCTGGTCGCCATCTTGATCCAGATCGGCCGTTTCCACCCCATCCGTGCAACCATACCCCATCGTTAAAATGCCTTGTTGTGAGCCAAATGTGCCGCCACCATTATTGGCATACCAGGCAGCCCCATAACCGGTAAATCCATCCAGTTCCATCGCTGCCAGCACATCGGTGTCGCCATCGCTGTCCATATCGGCCGTTTGTACCTTGAGTGCCCCGATGGCGGCGGTGGAGATCACTTGCTGCGGGC
>CAZPEJ010000120.1:0-10563 GCA_964585465.1 uncultured Ardenticatenaceae bacterium | reverse complement strand
TGGCAGGGGTGGGGGCGATAACGGAAAACGGCCGTTTCCAACAACTCGCCCACGCCGCCGCCCAATACACCCTGCACCACCAACACGCCGATGGTAGTTGGCTCTATGGCGAAGACCCCACAGACCATTGGATAGACAACTTTCACACCGGGTTTGTGTTGGTGGCGTTGCAGCAGATCGGCCGTTTCCTAAAAACGGCCGAATGGGACACCACCATCCAAAAAGGGTACGATTACTGGAAAAACAACTTCTTCCTGCCCGACGGCACCCCCAAATACTATGCTCACAAAACCTATCCGATTGATGTTCACAGCGTCGCCCAGGCCATCCTCACCTTCCGCGCCTTTGCCGATTGGGATGGAGAAGCAAAGAACCTGGCACAAAAAACGGCCGAATGGGGCATCCACCACCTGCAAGACCCGGCCGGTTATTTCCACTTCCAAATTCACCCGCGTTATCACATCCGCATCCCCTACATGCGCTGGGCGCAGGCATGGATGCAACGGGCATTGAACGAACTGATTTAGAGAGCGAAGGGAATTAACCACAGATGAAACGGATAAAACGGATGAACACGGATTCTCTTAACTTGAAACCTGAAACTTGAAACCATGAAACTCTGGCTCGATCTGGCAAATTCCCCGCAAGTGCTTTTTTTTCGCCCTATTTTGGCGGAGTTATATCGTTTGGGGCATGAGGTGGTAATTACTACCCGCGACTACGCCCAAACGGTGCAACTGACCAACCAGATGGGATGGTCGCATCAACAAATTGGGAAACATGGCGGGCGTGGTCTGTGGGGATTGGTGCAGCAAAACGTTTTACGGGCTTTTGCCCTGGCGCGCTGGGCCAGGAAACACCATTTTGATCTGGCCCTCAGCCATAACTCCTACAGTCAGGTGGTGGCTGCATTTGTGCAACGTATTCCAGCTGTTACCCTCATGGATTACGAACACCAACCCTTGAACCACCTCTGTTTCCGGCTGGCGAAACGGGTGATTGTGCCGGAAGCGTTCCCACCCGACCTGCTAAAAAAGTTTGGTGCAGCCCACAAAACAGTCACTTACCCTGGTGTCAAAGAAGAAGTGTATTTGTCGGACTTTCAACCTGATCCGGCGTATCGGCTCAAAGAAGGGTTACCGGATGATAAACCATTGGTGGTGATTCGCCCGCCTGCCCCCTGGACTGCTTATCACCGTTTTGAAAATGATCTGTTCGATAGTTTGCTAACGTACCTGGCACAAGAGCGTTATCACCTGCTTTTTTTGCCCCGGCTGGCGGGTCAAGGGCAGGAGTTGGCACAATTGCCCGGTTTCCATATCGCTAGTAAGGTTTACAAGGGGCCTGATTTGTTGTACCATGCCGACGTTGTAATTAGCGGCGGTGGCACCATGAATCGAGAAGCGGCCGTTTTGGGAACCCCAACTTACACCATTTTTAAGGGTAAAATGGGGGCAGTTGACCAGTATTTGATTAAGCAAGGTCAGATGAAACAAATCAACCAGGAATCAGATTTTGCCCGGATTCAGGTGAATTTGCGCCAGAAATCGGCCGTTTTTCGGCGCAATGTCGCTCTCATTCCCACCATTACACAGCAGATTTTGACAACATAAACGTAAAACCAGAAACCGAGTTTTCCTAAAAACTCAGTTTTGTATCCTGTAAAAATAAACGTATGAAAGTTCCTTTTGCAGACCTGTATGCCCAGCACCAGGAAATCCAAACCGAGTTAGAAGCCATTTTCCGCCAGATGGTGGCCCGTTCTGCCTTTGTGGGTGGGGCGTGGGTGACAAACTTTGAACAGCGATTTGCCCATTTCTGCCAGACAAACCACGCGGTGGCTTGTGCCTCTGGCACCGATGCCCTTAAACTGGCTCTGATGGCGGTGGGGGTGCGGGCCGGGGACGAGGTGATAACAACCCCTCACACTTTTATTGCTTCAACGGAAGCGATTTTGCTGTTGGGGGCTTTCCCCGTTTTTGTAGATATTGATTTGGATAGTTACACGCTCTCGCCCCATCAATTGGCGGTGTTTTTGGAGGAGAATGGTGTGTGGGGGGAAAACGGCCGTTTCTATAATCGCCACACCCGTCGCCCCATCGCTGCTATCTTGCCTGTTCACCTCTATGGCCTGCCTGCCGACATGACCCCCATCCTGGAGTTAGCGGCCCACTACCAATTGCGTGTGGTAGAAGATGCCTGTCAGGCACATGGGGCCACCTATGAAATGGCCGGGCAGGTGAAACGGGCGGGCAGCCTGGCCGAAGTGGCAGCCTTTAGCTTCTACCCCGGCAAAAACCTGGGAGCGATGGGGGAAGCGGGGGGTGTCACTACCAACAGCCCGGAAACGGCCGAACGGATGAAACGGTGGCGCGATCATGGGCAACAGGAAAAGTATATTCATGTCGAGCCAGATGGCTGGAATGCCCGGCTCGATTCTCTGCAATGTGCCGTGTTAGACCTGAAACTGAACTACCTGGAAAAGTGGAATCAATGCCGCCGCCAGGTAGCTGCCTGGTATCACCAATTTCTGGCTGACGACGAACGAATCATCCTGCCCCAAGAGCCAAACGGCCGTTCCCATGTTTACCACCTCTTTGTAGTACGCCTGGACGACCGCGAAACCGTCCGACAAAAATTAAATGAACAGGGTATTGGCACTGGTTTACACTACCCCATCCCCCTGCACCTGCAACCCGCCTACCAGGGGTGGGGCTGGCAACCGGGCGACTTTCCCGCCACCGAAACGGCCGCCAGCCACATCCTCTCCCTGCCAATGTTCCCCCACCTCACCCAAGAACAGGTTTACCAGGTGTGTATTACCCTCAAATCTGCCCTTTAAGCCCAAAGTTTCCGGGGCGTTACCAAAACGAGCGACCTTCAATACCCATCTTCGTCAATGACCAACGTTAAAACATCGCGTATCTCGTTTAAGCTGTTGCTGGCAAACAGACATTCGTACCATACACATTGAGAGCAAAGTTACCGATAATTGATTCTCTAAAGGTGTTGTGATTACGTCGCCGTGAAACCGTTGTTGTGGCATGTTTCACGGGTAATCGTTTGTTAAGGAATGAAAATTAAACAACTTACAGAAACGGGATTGGAAATTAACAATTGGTTCAATCTCCAACCTCCAATCGCTAATCGTTTGTAGGTTATTTAATCCGCGTTCCTCAGTAGGAAATCCCTTCATGACTCAACCTAAATCTGTTCTGATTGCGCCAGATGTCAGACTTGGTGAAAGAGTAACTCTCTACGCTTTTGTCAATCTGTATGGCTGCACCATTGGCGATGATTGTAAAATTGGCACATTTGTAGAAATACAACGAGGTGTTACTATTGGCAATCAGGTAAAAATCTCCAGCCACTCCTTCATTTGTGAGGGGGTGACGATTGAAGATGAGGTGTTTATTGGGCATGGGGTGATGTTTATTAACGACCGTTATCCCCGTGCCACCAATGAAAACGGCCGTTTACAAACAGCCGAGGATTGGCAACTCATTCCCACTCACATCAAACGGGGGGCTTCTATTGGCAGTAACGCCACCATCCTGTGTGGTGTTACCATTGGTGAAGGCGCAATGGTTGGGGCTGGTAGCGTGGTCACAAAAGATGTGCCACCCTATGCAGTGGTAGCAGGCAACCCTGCCAGCGTGATTCGTCATATCCAAAATCCATCAAACGGAGGGTAGATCATGCAACAGGTTGGGACCAAACGCATTGAAGCCAGCTATTTACCACTAAAACGAGTATTAGATTTTACAGCTGCGATTTTTTTGCTCTTATTATTTGCCCCACTCATTCTAACAATTATAGTAGCCATCAAGATTCAATCCCCAGGGCCTGTAATTTTCAAACAAAACCGAATTGGGTTACATGGACGGCCGTTTACCATGTTAAAATTCCGTTCCATGCACACCCATAACAACCCCCAGGTACATCAAGAACACGTCAAACGCCTCATCCAACAAAACCTCAGCCCCAAAGAGTTAGGGGCCACCTCCCTAAAACTCAAAACAGACCAACGCATCACCCCCATCGGCAAATGGATTCGCGCCCTCAGCCTGGACGAACTGCCACAACTGATCAACGTGTTAAAGGGAGAAATGAGTATTGTTGGCCCACGCCCCCCGATGCCCTATGAATATGACCTGTTTAAGGAGTGGCACAAACAACGACAAGATGTATTGCCAGGGTTAACCGGATTGTGGCAAGTAACCGCCCGCAATGAAGTCCCCTTCGATGATATGGTGCGTATGGATTTACAATACATTGAGCAAATGAACCTGTGGCAAGACCTTCGGATTATGATTCTAACACCCGTTGTGATGGTCAAAGGCAAGGGAGGCGGCTGATGGGGTTCGATGCGGGCGGGTATAAACCCACACACAGCACCCAAAAAACTCAAACCTTACAAATTGGTCTGGTTGGTTATGGGTATTGGGGGCCTAAGCTGGCACGAAATTTCCAGGAATTACCCGGCTCTGCCTTATCGGCCGTTTGTGACATGCGGTTAGAGCAGTTGCAGCCCGTCAAAAGTTTATACCCACAAACGGCCGTTACCAACCATTACCAGGAGTTATTAAACGCCCCCCTGGATGCCATCGCCATTGCCACCCCCTTGCACACCCACTACACCCTGGCAAAAGCCGCCCTGCTGGCCCATAAACACGTCCTGGTCGAAAAACCTCTGGCCACCAACACCGCCCAGGCCGCCGAACTCATCCAACTGGCGAACGAACGGGGATTGACGTTAATGGTTGGGCACACCTTCATCTACAATCCGGCCGTTGAAGCCGTTCGGAAAGTGGTGCAAACTGGTGAGTTGGGGCAAATTTATTACCTGGATGCCGTGCGGGCCAACCTGGGGCTGTTACAACCCGACATAAACGTCATGTGGGATTTAGGGCCGCACGATATTTCCTTAATGCAATACATCCTGAATGCCCTGCCCGTGAAGGTCAGCGCACGGGGCGGAATTTACATCAACCATTCGCGGCGGCTGCATGAAGTGGTTTACATGGTGATCACCTTTACCAACGGAGCCATCGCCAACCTGCGCTTGAGCTGGCTCGATCCGGTAAAACAGCGGCGACTGACGGTAGTTGGCAGCCAAAAAATGCTGGTCTATGATGACATCGCCGACGACAAGGTCATTATTTACGACAAAGGGGTAGAGGTTCCCCCTTACTCTGTCACCGAAGATGAGTTTCGCGCTTCCTACCGGCACGGCGAAGAGACAGTGTATCCGCTGGTGTGGGAAGAACCGCTTAAAATTGAGTGCCGCCACTTTTTGCAAGCCATTCGCCAGGGCACACCCCCTATGAGCGATGGGCAAAGCGGGTTGCAGATTTTACATGTGCTGGAAACAGCACAACGTTCTTTGTTAAATGGTGGCGTGGAGTTGTTGATCGAGTATTAACACGGGAGATTGGAAGGTTTACGCAATACGCCATACGCAGCACACAACCAACCCTCAGAATCCCCACCAGTCTATTCCCCTTTATGCAACACATTTATCGGCAAATTGTTCAGTTTGAGTGGTTCTTGCTGATTTTGGTTGCCCCCCTATTCCTGTTTCCCAGACCCGCACTTGTTTTTGCCCTGTTAATACTTCCTTTGTTGTGGCTGGTTCGCCAGAAGGCTGAAGGGCGTTTTGTGCCAGCCACACCGTTGAATGTGGCTTTTTTGTTGTTGCTGGTGTCTATTGGGATAAGTCTCTATGCAACGGATGATGTACGGTACAGTTTGCCAAAGGTGGCGGGGTTGTTGTATGGGGTGGCGGTTTTTTATGCGACAGTGGCAGTGACGGAACGGCCGTTTCCCTGGTTGTGGCGTGGGGTGGCGGCTCTGCTGCTGGCCGGGGCGGGTTTAACCATTCTCAGCCTGGCAGGCACCAACTGGTCAGAAAAAGTACAAGGTGTTCAATGGTTAACCTCTCGCCTGCCCCCGCCCATTTTCACCTTGCCGGGGGCCGCCGATGGGTTCCACCCCAACCAGGTGGCTGGCACCTTGTTGTGGGTAACACCGGTGGCTCTGGTGGTAACGGCCGTCTGGCTCAAACGGTTTACACGCTACCCATTGCAGGGTATGGCAAACCTGGCTGGCCTTTTTTTGTTCCTGCTAGTGTTGTTGCTCACCCAATCGCGGGGGGCCTGGTTCGGGCTGGTAGTGGCGGTGGTGTTCATCGGGTTCGTTAGTTTGCGGGTTTATCCTGCCATCCGAACAGGTGTAGTGGTGCTGTTGGTGGTGTTAGGGGTGGGATGGATAACGGCCGTTACGCCCCAAACCGCGCAACAACAGCTACAAACTGGGCTAGATCATTTTCTCGATTTAACAGGTGGTGATGAATTGACCGGTCGGCTAGAAATCTGGTCTCGTGCCTGGTGGGGTGTACAAGATTTTTCCTTTACCGGCATGGGCATGAACAACTTTCGGCGAGTAGGGGCGCAACTTTACCCTTACCGCACCATTCAACCAGGGCAAGAAATCGCTCACGCCCACAACGATTGGTTACAAGTCGCCTTAGACCTGGGTGTTTTGGGGCTGCTGGCTTATCTGGCTATCTGGTTGGGGCTAACGGCCGTTTTGTGGCAGGCGTGGCACATCGCTCCTTCCGGGGAACTGCAATGGTTGGCTTTGGGACTGGCGGCTTCGTTGCTGGCCTATCTGGTATATGGTCTGACAGACACAGTAGCCCTGGGGGCAAAACCCGGATTTATCTTCTGGTTGCTGGCTGGTCTGAGTGTGGGCACTTATCAACAGGCCCGTTTGCGAGGCATTCCGTGACCCCTCATGTTTCCACTCGCTGGCCCAATGTGGTTGATTCCTGGTTTCGTCACCTGCTACGCCATACCCCCATTGATGCACCAACCCCACTAAGTCGGGACATATGGCAAAACTGGTTAACGGCCGTTCACCACCACACGCTAGTCCCCTTGTTGTATGAATGGTTACACTGTGCGCCTGCTTCGGTTCAACCACCCGCCTGGGTCATGGAGGAGTTACAAACTGAATTTTGGGCCAGCAAAGGGTATGTGGTACACCGCTGGGCGCAAATGCAACGGGTGTTACAACTGTTGTCCCAGGCCGCAGTGCCAGCTATTGTGTTAAAGGGGGCGGCTCTGGCAGAATTTTGTTACCCTAAACTGGAATTACGGCCGTCTTTAGACATTGACATTCTCATCCCCCAAACCCATTACCCACAGGCCAAAAACGCCTTGCTGGCGGCCGGGTATCAACCACAAATCGAAGTCCCCACCGCCGCACGGCAATGGGCGTGTGAAGAAGCTTTTTTGCCCACCCAAACTGCCCCCGGTCACGCCTTCCTCATCGAATTGCACTGGTCACTCTCGCCTTATGGCTTGTTAATTCCTCAGCCACCCTTAGCCGGGTTTTTTGAGCGGGCTGTGCCTACCAGAACCGGTAACTCCATCGTTCCCAGCCACCTGGATGCACTGGTTCATGCCGCTTTACATCTAGCCTACGGCCATCCCGAAGAGGTGCGGCTCATCTGGTTATACGATATTCACTTGCTGGCGCAACAATTAAAAACGGCCGATTGGCCGCAAGTTTTGGAAATTAGCCAACAGTGGCAGGCACGAATCGCCCTGGTAGATGCCCTACAACTGGCGCAACAATGGTTTGCCACCCCGTACCCGGACATCGTAACCGACTTGGGTCAGTTCCCGCCCACAGCCCAAGAGCAAAAAATCCGTGATCTGGCCTTTTATCGAATAGAGTATGGGCCACAGTTTGCCCGTTTACAGCGACACTGGCATCAATGGGGGCAATTGGGAAGGCGAGAACGGCTGCAAATGGCCTATTACCGCCTGTTTCCTGCCCGCGAAGCCATTCACATCGGCTACCCGCAATGGCGCGGTTGGCCGCTACCGTTGATCTACCTGGCTCGCTTTTTCCTCCTGCTGCGCCGCCTGATCAACCAAAAAACCCTCCGCCTGCAACCCGAATCTCAACAATCTTAATGACCATAAAACATGAAACCCAGTCCCTCTTGCCGCCTAAACAGGAAAAAAACCTGTTAACCCTCATTTTAGGGATGTTCATCCTGTTGGGCAGTTGTTACGCCCTCGTCACCCCAGTCTTTGAAGCCTCCGACGAACTATGGCACTACCCCATGATTCGCCACCTGGCCGATGGCAACCCCTTACCCGTCCAGGTGTATGACCCGGCCCTGGCTGGCCCCTGGAAACAAGAGGCCAGTCAACCTCCACTTTATTATTACCTGGGAGCAGCCCTCACCTTTTGGATAGACACCAGCGACATGGAGCAGGTTCGCTGGCTCAATCCCCACGTAGACAACGGCATTATTACCCAAGATGGCAACACCAACCTCGCCATTCATGACCCCCAGGCCAACCCCTGGCAAGGTACACTGCTGGCTGTGCGGCTTGTGCGCCTGTTTTCTGTGTTACTAGGGGCTGTTACTGTCTACTTCACCTATCGCATCGCCAAAGAGGTAACCCCCACCCGCCCTGAAATTGCACTGGGGGCTGCTGCTGCCAATGCCTTTTTACCCATGTTCCTCTTTATCAGTGGAGCCGTCAACAATGACAACCTGGCAATCCCTCTTGCATCACTGGCAGTGTGGCTAATGATTCGGATGGTGGGGAAACAGTACTCGGTGGGCAGTGATCAGTACTCAGTGGGCAGTACTGGGTACTGGATATTGGATACCAGGTACTGGCTACTAGGCAGTGTGATTGGTTTGGGGCTGTTGACCAAAGAAGGCACGTTTGGTTTGTTGCCATTAGCCTGGGGAACGTTGTTTATTGCGGCATGGCAGCGCAACCGGCAAATCTACAATCTTCAATCTCTCATCTCTCTTCTTTTAAGGTCACTTCTCTCCTTTGCCGTTTTGCTCATTCCCGTCACCCTGATTGCAGGCTGGTGGTATATTCGTAATATCCAATTGTATGGGGATTTCCTGGGCTGGAGTGCGTTTATTGCGGTGCTAGGGCAACGCGCTCACCCGGCCGATCTGGCCCAGTTGTGGGATGAACGGTGGGGGTTTTTGTTATCCTACTGGGGGTTATTTGGGGGGGTGAATATCCCGCTACCAACCTGGGTTTACCACACTCTAAACGGTATGTTGCTCGTTGCGGTGTTGGGGTTCCCGGTTTACCTGTGGCGGGAAATTAAAGGTGGAAAAGGAAAGGTTAAAGCCCAATCTCTTATTGCCAATCTCTTTTATTTCGTGGAACGCCACTTTCCTCTGGTGGTGTGCCTGCTGTTTTCATTGGCGGTGGTGTTTGGGTTGGTGCAGTGGGCCACTACCACCTGGTCGTCACAGGGACGGCTGGTATTTACGGCGTTGTCTACGCTGACTGTGTTGATGGTGGTGGGGCTGGTGGGGTGGATGCCGCCGCGCCCGGCCGCCTGGGTAATGGGGAGTGTAGCGGTTTTTATGTTGGTGGTTTCGGCCGTTTCTCCCTTCTTCATCATCCGCCCAGCTTACCAACCCAGTCTGAATGAGGTTGCCGACAATTTAACCCCTATTGAGGCAGATTTTGGCGATACCATGCGTCTGGTGGGGTACAAGGTGGGGGAAACGGCCGTTTCCCCCGGTGATATGGTGTGGGTAACATTGGCGTGGGAAGTGTTGCAGCCCATGAACAGGGATTGGAGCGTCTTTGTTCACCTCAATGACCCGGTGTTAGACCGTCCCATTACCCAGCGTGACATGTTCCCCGGTCAAGGATTGTTAGCCACCCGTTTGTTGCAACCTGGGCAGCATATTGTGAATCGTTACCTGTTACAAATTCCCCCTACTGCCATTGCCCCGGCTGCTCTGGAACTGGTTGTTGGCCTCTATGACTACCAGACGCAAGAACGTCTCCCTTTGGTTGACCATCCACAATCTCCTTCTGCTCTGCAACTGGCACAATTGTCATTAACGGCCGTTCCCGGTCAATACCCCAACCCTGTCTCCATTAACTTTGAGGACGAAATAGAGCTAGTGGGGTATGGCCTCATCCCACGCCGCGTCAAACCAGGGGAAAACACCCAATTAACGGTGTATTTGCAGGCAAAACGGCCGATTTCCGCCGACTACACCCTCTTTGCCCAAGTTGTCAACTTGCCAGGCACCACCCGCTACGCCGCTGCCGACATCACCCTGGCCCCCCCCACCTCCTCCTGGGTTGTGGGTCAGGTGCAGCCCATCACCCTATCCCTCACCCTGGCCCCCAACACCCCAGCTAACGTCTACCCTCTCATCCTGGGTTTTTATACCCAAACGGCCGATGGCAACTTTGACCGCCTGAGACTGGTGACAGGAAACGGCCGAATCACCAACGACGACTTCCTGCAACTTACCCTGATACGGATTGATTAAGGAATACCTGGTGGTTAAATTGCCATAATCTTGGAGATTGCAACAATCTTCGGAGCTTTTTGATGGCCGCGCTGACATTCACCAGCACGGGGCTAAAGCCGCCGTGCTAAAAACAACGCCCTGTAAACAGGGCTTAGGGGGTGCCAGAAAAGCTGGCTTCAGCCAGCGTCGTTTTTAGCGCGGTCATTGATGACCGCGCTCGG
>CAZPEJ010000119.1:0-10570 GCA_964585465.1 uncultured Ardenticatenaceae bacterium | reverse complement strand
TATCGAAGGAATGACATGAAATTTACAAAGTTTTTATTTCCAATAATGTCTATTAAACATTATCGGAACTAGCTTTATGTTGCGCAGGGGCGCAGGGAGGAAAAACCCTCTGCGCGAGAAATCTTAGTTCCGATAAACTTTATTTTGCTAAAGCGGATGAACGATTGGAGATTAGAGATTTGCCAATTGTTAATTTCTAACCGCAATGATCCTATTAGTTTATGCCCTCTGTAAATATAATTTGTTGACATACTACTCATAAGGAGCAAAAATGGAACTGGGCGCATTTTCTGTTAGTTTGACAGTGAAAGATATTGAGGCATCGAAATTGTTTTACGAAAAACTAGGTTTCAAGGTTTTTGGCGGGGATATTTCGCAAAACTGGTTAATTTTGAAAAACGGCGACCACGTAATAGGTCTTTTTCAAGGGATGTTTGATAAAAATATCTTAACGTTCAACCCTGGTTGGGATAACAACGCTCAACAACTGGAGCGTTTTACAGATGTGCGCGAGTTACAGCAACAGTTGAAAGCGCAAGGGGTACAGTTCCAAAGTGAAGCGGATGAACACACCACAGGCCCGGCCAGTTTTGTGATTACAGACCCCGACGGAAACCCTATTCTGGTAGATCAGCACGTCTAAAGGTTTGATCGTCAATCACATGAATATCGAATTTGATAACAAAATCTGGTTTTGGCGTGGCCCGGCGCCCTGGTTCTTTGTGACGGTTCCGGCGCAGCAAAGCCATGAACTCAAAGCGATTTCAAAATTGGTGACGTATGGTTGGGGGGTGATTCCGGTGCATGTTCGGATTGGTAAAACCCAATGGCACACGTCTTTGTTTCCCAAAGATGATGTTTACCTGGTTCCTATTAAAGCAAACGTTCGTAAGGCAGAAAAGCTTGAAGAGGGGGATAATGTGCGGGTGTGGCTTGATGTTAATTTGTGAGTGAAACAACTATAAAAAAAACCCCGAACGAGGGACAAAAGACAAACCAAAACCGCAGTCGTTGTGGCTCAGATAAAGCGTTTTTATGTGCCTGAATCTCTTGGTGGCCGAAAAAAAGTAATTGGCTTTGACCCGATACTCACACTCTGTCGAAAGCGCGTGGGCGCACCAGTGGGGATTTCATATGCGCGTATCTGAACCTGTCTTTTGTATCATTCGGGGTGATATAGGTGCGTTGTGTTGGCAATCAGTATACGCTGGGGTAAATACGGCCGTCAAGCCCTTACACCTTAAAATTTTGGAGTTTTTCGGATTTTGTGGGGTTTGCTGTGAAACGTAAAACGTGAAACGTGAACGCTCTCTAGTCACGTTTTACGTATCATGTTTTATGGGTTGTCAACCCCCTGAGTTCCCCAAGAGCCAAATTTTGTAACATCAGAGGATTCTGCTACGTTGGCAGGTCGAAACCGTTTTGGGTGATAACGTCCCGGTACCAAAACGCACTGTTTTTCGGGATGCGCTGCTGTGTGGCATAATCCACCCACACGATGCCGAACCGCTGCTGATACCCTTTGGCCCATTCAAAATTGTCCATCAGAGACCAGACAAAATAACCAGCCAATGGTGCGCCGTTTTGCATGGCGCGATGGGCAGCCACAAAATGGTCACGCAGGTAATTCAGCCGACGGCCGTCTATCACCTTCACCGTTCCATCTGCTTGTTCCTCTGGGCCATCGCTATAGCTACAACCATTTTCCGTGATATACAACTTGGGAATCTGGTACTCAAATGTCAGGCGATTGAGCAGCTTATACAGCCCATCCGGGTAAACTTCCCAATTCATTTCGGTGCGTTCCAGGTTATCGAAGCGGGTTTGTGGCAGGTTATTGGCTGCGTGTTTATCGCGTAGGAGTTCGCGGGTGTAATAATTTACGCCTAAAAAGTCGGTAGGTGTGGCAATAGCCGCCATATCGCCGGGTTGGATAAAATCAAAACCGTTGGGGAAGTATTGCTGGTAATGGTCTACCATATCGGCGGGGTAGAAACGGCCGAAAACCGGTTCCGTAAACCAACGATTAAAGTACCCATCATACCGCCGCGCTGCTGCCGCATCGGCCTGGCTGGCAGAGGCCGCTTCGACCCAGTTGAAGTTGAGGGTAATCCCCACTTCACTCCCTGGGCTGTTTTGTCGGATCACCGGCACCGCCCAACCGTGTGATAACAACAGATGATGAGCTGCCCGAATGGCTGCGGCCCAATTGCCGCGCCAGCCTGGGGCATCTTCGCCAATCTCGTGGCTAAGAAAACTGACACACCAGGGTTCGTTGTGGGTGATCCAGTTTTTCACCCGGTCGCCCAACGCCCGGCTGACCACATCTGCATACGCCACATAAGCAACGGCCGTTTCTCGCGCTGGCCAGCCACCTGCATCTTGTAACATCTGGGGCAAATCCCAATGGTAAAGGGTGACAAAGGGGACAATGCCCGCTTCTAATAACCCATCTACCAGACGGCTGTAAAAATCCAATCCTTTTTGATTCACACCACCCCGACCGTTGGGCAAAATACGTGACCAGGCAATAGAAAAGCGGTAAGCCTGCAAACCGAGGGATTTCATTAGCGTAATATCATCTGCCCATCGGTGGTAATGGTCACAAGCCACGTCTCCGTTGCTGCCATCTATCACATTGCCAGGGGTGTGGGTAAATCGATCCCAAATGGATTCTCCTTTACCGTCTTCCTGCCAGGCACCTTCGATTTGGTAAGATGCGGTGGCTGTACCCCACAAAAATCCAGGGGGAAAGGCAAACTGTGTCATGTTTTCTCCTTCTATGGGTTGCAAAAAGGGGGAGTTTATCAAGCTGAAACGGGAATGACAAAATGAAAAGTTGTACCTTTGCGGTATTCACTTTCAAACCAAATACGGCCGTCGTGCATTTCCACTAAATTTTTGGTGATATTCAACCCCAACCCGGTGCCGGGAGCACGCTGGGTTTGTTCATCGTTGGCACGGAAAAACTTAGTGAAGATATTGGCTTGATCCTCTTCTTTAATACCCAATCCCGTATCTTCTACTGCTACATGCACCATTGGTTGCTCTTGTTGCCCGTTGAGGTCGTTCATTACCCTGGCTCGAACCGTGATACACCCTTTTTCTGGGGTGTATTTGTACGCATTGCTAATCAGGTTGGTGAGAATTTGAATGAGGCGGTTACGGTCTGCCCAGACGGGCGGCAACTCTTTGGGAATTTCCAGGATCAAACTTTGCTGTTTTTCGGCGATTTGTGCCTGGGTAGATTGCATCACTTCTGTGACAACTTCTTCCAACGAGACCGCTTTGCTTTCCAGGTGTAATCGGCCTGCTTCAATGCGGGAAATGTCTGTTAAATCGGAAACCAGCCGGGCCATTCGATCTACATTGGAGCGAATCGTGCCGAGGAAATTTGTCTGCACCTCGTTGATGGGGCCAAAACTGCCAGACAACAACAGGTCGGCGTATCCCTTGATGGAGGTCATGGGGATTTTTAATTCATGGGAGACAAAGGAGACAAATTCTGTTTTGGCGTGGTTGGCTGACTGGACACTTTCGTATAACTGGGCGTTGGCAATGGCGATGGCGGCGTGGTTACTGAGGCGGTTAAGAAAATTGAGTGTTTCCTGGCTCCACTGTTTCGGCTGGGTGTTCTCTAGTAACAAAATAGCCACAACGGCCGAATCCCGGCGCACCGGCACTGCCAACTGACTATTAGTACGAGCCAGAATGCCCGCCCCAAAGGTGTTTTCCACCGCAGCCGTCTCGCCACTTTGTAACACCTGTTGGATGGCAGGGATTTCATAAGGGAGAAAGCTGGAATCCTCCCCAGTAACTTCATAACTGTAACCCTGAGAGGCGACGAGATAGAAACGGCCGTCTTGCATAATCCCCATTAACCCGGCTTCATCCCCCGACTGGTGCAACGCCCATCGCAGGGTAATCTCCATTGCCCGTTTCACATCCAGAGTTGCATTTAACTCACGGTCAATCTGCCGCATAACAGCCAGCTCTTCTAAAAAGGCAGCTTGTTTATCGTGCAGCCGCTTCTTTTCCAGGCTGGCCCCAATGCGGGCTTTCAAAACGGGGGCGTTGTACGGTTTTGTCAGATAATCTTCGGCCCCCAGTTCGATGCCCTTAATCACATTTTCGGTGTCTTCGGCCGCCGAAATGATGATAACGGGGATGTGGCGCAGATTTTCATCCGCTTTCATCTGCTGCAACACTTCAAACCCGTTCATCACGGGCATCATAATATCCAGCATCACTAAATCAAAGGTATGTTGTCGGATTTGGATGAGGGCTTCTTCCCCATTTTCGGCCGTTAAAACCGTATGACCCTGGCGTTCCAGCCGACGCGCCAACAGATCACGATTCATCTCATTATCGTCAACTACCAATACAAAGCCAGTTTCCGTATTCATGCCACCAAATTTTTCTGAAGCAAACTCTCGATTTTTGCCAGCAGCGTCGTGAATTGCACTGGTTTGCTGGCATAATCATCACAACCCACTTCAAAACAACGCTGCTGATCTTCTTCCAGCGTTTGAGCTGTCAGGGCAATAATGGGAATATGTTGTGTGTCAGAGGAGGATTTGAGTAGTTGTACCGCTTCCCACCCGTCCATCACGGGCAGACGCATATCCATCAGGATGATGTCTGGAAACTGGGTTTGGGCTAACTTGATGCCTTCCAGGCCGTTGGACGCAGCCAAAACATCGTAATCAATTCGCCGAAAACGCCGCGTCATTAAATCTTGGATTACCAGATCATCCTCTACCACCAGGATTTTCTTGGTCAAGGGTGATGCTCCTCTTTCTTATCAAGAAGGTAACAGGTTGATCCTACAACCTGGATTAAGGATTTGTGGCTGCCTGGACATATGATGTGATCACCTCAGTTGTCCGTGCAGCGTTGCAAAAACAGCACCTGTCTCCAGAGGGAGTGAGTTGTTACAAAGTTTTGCCGTCATTTTCTACTAACAGCCGTTCAATCTTTACCAGAAGTTGTTGAAACTCAACCGGTTTGGCAATGTAATCATCACACCCTACCGCCAGGCACTTTTCGCGGTCTCCAGACATGGCGTGGGCGGTTTGGGCAATGATAGGGATGCGGTGTGTGGTTTGGTGGGCACGAATCTGTTTGGTAGCTTCCCAACCATCCAGAACGGGCAGGTTCATATCCATCAAAATCAAGTCAGGTAGTTCTGATTGAGCGATAGACACACCAGCTTCACCATCCACCGCCACAATCACCTCGTATCCTTTCCGTTGTAGGCGACGAGAGAGCATGTCGCGGTTCATTTCGTTGTCTTCGACCAGTAATATCTTAACCATGTCATTCAGCAGGTTCAAAGGGTGAGTTGTTTCAGGTTCAGACAGGTCCTCACTAGATCACAAATGTGGCGTAACAAGTTACCCCGATCAAAAGCCCCTTTCTGTAATACTTTCTGTACGTACCCGTTGAGTTGTAGCCGTTCTTCTACGCTCAATTCTTTTGCCGTTACCACTAAAATTGGAATGGATTGCCAGATGGTTTCGCGGCGTAGTTCGTGAATAAATTGGAAACCATCCATTTCCGGCATCATTAAGTCTAATACTATCAAATCAGGTTTTTGCTGGGCTATCTGCTCCAGAGCTAAACGGCCGTTTTCCGCTTCCGCAATCTCCCAGCCTTCCTTTTCTAAAGTACGGCGGAATAACTCACGGGTAACTGGTTCGTCCTCTACCACCAAAATTTTTCCAGTTACACCATCCGCTATTATATCCCGATTTGCCCGATATTTGTCCAGAATTTCTACCAATCGTTGCCGATCAATTGGTTTGAGCAGATATTCTGCTGCCCCCAATGCAAACCCCATATTTTTATTTTCCACCATCGTCGCAATCACAACGGGAATATCCGCCAGTTCCGGGTCTGCTTTTAACTTAGACAGCACCGTCCAGCCATCCATACTGGGCATTAAGATGTCCAGCGTAATGGCATCGGGCAGTAATAATTTTGCCAGTTGTAACCCTTCTTCCCCACTGGCAGCGGTAAAAACTTTGAAACCCTCTTTCATCAGGTGGCGGTAAATGAGGTCACGAGCTACTGGATCGTCGTCAATCACCAGCACCCGGCTCACTTTGCCTAACGAATCAGTTGTCACTTTGTTGATTTGTGTGGTTTCTAACACCTTGTCATCCTCGTCTTGTTGGGGGGTGGTGATCTCCAGCGGCAGGTAAATGGTAAAACTAGAGCCATGCCCTAATTCACTTTCCACTGTAATATCCCCTCCCATCATGTTACAGAAGCG
The DNA here is from genome assembly GCA_964585465.1 of uncultured Ardenticatenaceae bacterium. Lineage (GTDB taxonomy): Bacteria > Chloroflexota > Anaerolineae > Promineifilales > Promineifilaceae > CAZPEJ01. The sequence goes on along the minus strand of CAZPEJ010000119.1, from coordinate 4,293 downwards.
GCGGCTGATTGCCAGACCCAGGCCCGTGCCGCCGTATTTACGGGTGGTGGAAGAGTCGGCCTGGGTGAAGGGGCGAAACAGGTACTCTATTTGTTCGGGCGACATGCCAATGCCCTGGTCTTGCACTTCCAGCGAAAGCCAATAACGCGGCTGATGTGGGTTTTTGCTGTTGTCATCCCGGAAACGGGAGGCTTTTAGGGTGATGTTGCCGTTGTGGGTGAATTTGGCCGCATTACTCAGTAGATTAAATAAAACCTGACGCACTTTGGTTTTGTCGCTGTGCATGATGCCCAGGTCATCGGTTAGTTGTAGTTCCAGTTTATTGCCGTTTTTGCGTACCAGGGGCACGATGGTGTTGGCGACATCTCGCAACAGTTCATGGACGACAAAGGTTTCCAGGAATAAATCCATTTTCCCGGCTTCAATTTTGGAGAGGTCGAGGATGTCGCTAATGAGTTCTAACAGGTGTCGGCCTGCGGTGCGGATTTTTTGCAAATCGGGGATGAATCCTTTTTGGCCGATGTCTTGGGCTTCTTCCTCTAACATTTCGCTGTAGCCAATGATGGCGTTGAGGGGGGTGCGAAGTTCGTGGCTCATGTTGGCAAGGAAAGCACTTTTGGAGCGGTTGGCAGATTCGGCCGTTTCTCGCGCCCGTTCTAGTTCTTGTTCATACCGTTTTCGTTCGGTGATGTCGGCAATGGTGCCGGTATGGATGGGTTGCCCCTGGTATTTGCTCATGGCGATTTTTAGCTGCCCCATCAACACAGAGCCATCTTTGCGCCGCAGGCGAATTTCAAACTCGGTGGGGGCGCGCTGGCCGGAGAGGGCACGGCGGTAATAATCGGTTGCCATTTCTACATCTTGCGGGGCTACCAGGTTGCTATAGGGTTGGTTATCTAATTCTGTGACGGTGTAACCCACCATATTGGCGAAGGCTTGATTGACAAAGGTTAAACGGCCGTTTTGCAAAATAAACATTCCGTCGTGCATATTGCTCACCAACTGGCGGTACTTTTGCTCCGACTCCTGCAACGCCTCCTCCGCCTTCCGCCGTTCCGTGATATTGGTAACAGTTCCCATATTGGCTGGTTTGCCATTGTACTGTGTCACCCGCACCTTAAACCGCACCAAGACGCGTGTTTCCTGGTCTTTGTGCAACAGAGCCGCTTCAAACTCCGAAGGCACCCGTTCCCCCAACTGTGAACGCATATATTGACCCTGCATCCGGTCACGGTCTTCTGGGACAATCAGATGAATATAATCTACCCCTTTTAACTCATACACTGTATACCCCACCATTCTGGCCAGGGCTTCATTAGCAAACTCCACCTTGCCGTTTTGCACAATCACCGTGCCATCCTGCATGGTATCAATTAACAGTCGGTATTTACGCTCCGAATCCAGCCGGGCCGCCTCGGCCAGTTTGCGCTGGCTGATGTCGCGGAAAGCCCCCACATAGTGTGGTTTATCCCCCAACCGGGTTTCGGTAATTACCGCTTCAATGGCAAACGTAGAACCGTCTTGCCGATGCCCCACCATTTCATAGGGCTGCTGCGAATTGGCTGCCCGGCTGAGGAGGGATTTGAAAAGGGGGTTGGTTTCTTCAAAATTGTCGTTGGAGGTGCGAATGAGTTGATTGATAGGACTTCCGGCAATTGCCAGTTGTGGATAACCAAACATCCGTTCCGCCGCCGGGTTTAAGGTTTCGATTGTTAAATTTTGTTTGGAAAAGGTGATAATGCCGTCCATGGCACTTTCCACGATGGCGCGGGTGCGAGAGCGGGCCTGTTCTAACGCGTCAATGACGCGGTTGTATTGCGTCGCAATTTGTCCCACTTCGGTAAAAGGTTCTACCGGGGCGCGTTGGCTCAAGTCTCCTGTTTCGGAGTGGCGTTCCATGACGGTGAACAGGTCTAATAATTCGGTGGTGGCTCCGTGTTCGGAGGCGTTTAGGCCCATTTGTTCCGCCTCGGCGGTGACGCGCAAGGGGTAGAGGCGATTAATAAACCGCATGACCAGGTAGGTGAGAAAAAACGTCCAGAGGAAACAGGCCGCAATGCCCAATAGTTGCACCCCGATTTGTTCTCCCCGGCTTAAACCGGTGTTGAGCAGGTCTAATTGCCCAAACAGGCCAACAGCCAGGGTGCCCCAGATGCCTGCACCCAGGTGAACGGGAATGGCTCCAATGGCATCGTCAATGCGGAAACGGAGCAAGAGTTGGTTGGTGAGCAGCATGACCAGGCCGCCAATGGCTCCAATGAGGGCGGCAGAAACGGCCGTTACCACATGGGCGTTGGCGGTGATGGCAACCAGCCCGGCCAGGCAGCCATTCATAATCAGGTCTACTTCGGCCCGGCCGCGCAACAGCGAGCCAACCAGCAATGCAGCCACCATGCCAGTAGAGCCAGCCAGGATGCTGTTGGTTAAGATGGGTATGACTTGACTGTTGAGAGCCAGGGTGCTGCCACCGTTAAACCCTAACCAGCCGATGTATAACAACAAAACGCCTAAAGCTGCCAGGGGCAGGTTGGCACCAGGGATTTTTTGGGGTGGGGCGTTGTGGGGAAAACGGCCGTTTCGTGCCCCCAAGATCAAAACCATTGCCAGAGCCGTCCAACCACCTACACCGTGAACGGCCGTTGAGCCAGCTAAATCTACAAACCCGCGGGCGTTGAGCCAGCCGGTTGTTTGAAACAGTTCGGCCCCATTCCAGGCCCAATGCCCAAAAATGGGGAATGTCACGGCCGAAACCAGAATGGTTACCAGAATGTACCCATTAAAACGTAACCGTTCCGCCACTGCCCCAGAGAGAATGGTAACGGCCGTGCCGCAAAACATCACCTGAAAGAGAAAAAACACCCCTTGCCACAACGTTTCCTGATTAAAATTGGGCAAAAACCGATCCCCACCCCACCATCCTCCCTGGCTGGTGCCAAACATCAACCCAAACCCCACCACCCAAAACAGAATCGTCGAAACGCCAAAATCAGCCAGGTTTTTGACCGCCACGTTAATGTTGTTTTTGCTACGAGTGAGGCCTGTTTCCAGGCAAAGGAAACCAGCCTGCATCAAAAAAACCAGGCCTGTGCTTAAAATAAGCCACAAGATGTCAATGAGTGGTTTGTCTACCATGCACCTTTCCTCAAACAGGTATTAGATAGTGGTAATTAGAGATTAAAAAGCAGGAGGTTCTCCTATATCTCATATCCAATATCTTGCTTCTTCATAACGGAAGAGTATACCACGCCCGGCTTACCCTCACGATTACTGCCTGGAACTGGCAGTGTGAATTTTTACCTTCTCTTCACAAGCGTATGGGGGTTACAAAAAAGAAGAGGAAACTGGGAAACGGCCGTTAAAACCACTAATCATACAGCTAATGAGTATGAGTTTTGCCATACACATTCGTGATATTTATCACTATCTTAGATGAAGGTGGATGTGGCTGCTTTGCGACCAGGGAATTTTGCGGCAGAAGGGCAAAACCCGCAGGATGGGAGACCCAATTTAGAAGGGTTTACCGGGATTTCTACAGCCAACTATGTAGAAAGTTTTCAACTCAAATAATCGTTTGGTTGTCATGATCGCACAGGTTGCAACGCTCGCCACAGGGGGCCGTCTTGCCGTTGGCCGCGCCGATCCAGATCGCAGTTTGCCAACAGCACACCCTGGCTGCACCGGGCGACTAAGCCGCGTATGATGCGGCTGAGAAGTTGGTTGCGAATGAGGCCGTCTTCGGCCATTGTCCAGGGGAGAGCCGGGTCGCGGCTCTGGGCCAGGACAAAGGCGTTGCTGAGGGGTTGATTGGGGATGCTCCACCATCCTTGTTCGGCCGTTTCCAGCCACACTTGTATTTGTACCGGTTTACCTGCCAGTAAATAACCATACATGGTGGAGATGAGGATGCCGTTGGGGTCGGGTGGGTCGCCCAGGTCGGGGGGATCGGCCGTTACCAACCCCTGGTTGATGCCGTCTATAAATGCTGCACCAATGTCGGCCGGGGTTTTGAAGCCAATCGCCTGGGCGGATTGGCGCAGACGATGGGCGGCCTCTACCAGCCATTCACAAATGGCGGCAGCAGACAGGTCGGGTGTGGGTTGGAAACGGCGTTGGGAGAGCAGTTGGGTGAACAGGTTGTGCAAGAAGGTATCGAGGGGAATACGGCCGTCTTGAGTGGTCAACCACAGGCGCAAGGTTTCTACCAGACCCGCCAGTTCACCCCCTACTCGTTGCAGCAAACGCTCCGGCAACTCTTCAATGGGGCGCAACTGGGGAATGTCTGCTTGATAGAGC
>CAZPEJ010000118.1:0-10698 GCA_964585465.1 uncultured Ardenticatenaceae bacterium | reverse complement strand
GCAAACCCCATAAAATCCCAAAGACCCCACATCTTATACCTGCCCATTCCTCCCAACCTTGTTATACTTAATAATCGTTCGCAATGAACCTGGCGATTTGGGCTTTGTCGTAGCTGTTTTAGCTGTCTGGATGATTGAAGCTGTTACGACAAACTTGTTTTTGAACGATTACTCAGCAAATGGCACAGAAAAACCAACCAGGGCAACGTCTGGTTTATCTACCAGAGGCAGATTCCTATACATTGGCAGAATGTCTAGTGGCGTTTGCCAATGGGGATGGCGGGTTGATTGTGTTGGGGCTGGATGAAAACGGCCGTTCCGCTGCCCCCATCTGGGAAGAAGAAGCAGAAGCCATGCTGCTGCGAGCCGCCAACCTGTGCCACCCCCCCGTTCCCACCCACTGGCAACCCACCGAAACCCGGCAAGGCACGTTCATAGGCATCAACGTACCGCGCAGCCCTGACCTGCACACGCTGGAAGACGGCCGAATCCTCATTCGCAGCGGCAACCGCAACCGCCCCCTCTCCGGGGATGAAGTTCGCAACCTGGCCGCCAGCAAACACACCGCCGAATATGAAACGGAAGCTGTGCCTGGGGCGCGCCCCTCTGACTTTGACCCGGCGATTTTGAGCGAATATCTGCAAAAGCGGGAATTACGTGGAGCAGCCAAGGTCACTTCAACGGCCGAATTACTTTTTGAAACAGGTGCTACCAACCGGAACGGCGACCCCACCACAGTGGGTATTTTACTCTTTGGCAAAAACCCGCAAGCCTTTTTCCCCCAGAGCAGCATCATTTTTGTCAAATTTGCAGGCACCGAACCTCGCGGCGAAGATGGGGGGATTGGATACGGCCGTCGGGAGGAGATAGGTGGGCCATTGGCACGGGTAGTCGAACGGGCCTGGAACCTCATTTACGAAGAAATGCACGTCGGGGCCACCGTCAATGGTCTGGCCCGCGAAGAAGTGACCGAATACCCCCGGTTTGCCGTGCGCGAAAGCCTGGTAAACGCCGTTGCCCACCGCGACTACCGCATTCGTGGCCGCCACATTGAAATTCGTATGTACGCCGACCGCCTGGAAATCATCAGCCCAGGTGGCTTGCCAGGTTACATGACCCTGGACAATTTGGTAGAGGAGCATTTTTCTCGCAACCCTCGCCTGGTAAATGGCCTGTTTCAGTGGGGGTATATCGAAGAATTGTGATTAGGCATTGACCAGATGATTGAAGACATGGTGCAGGCGGGCCACTCCCCCCCCACCTTTGTCGCCACCCCCCACCTGTTCACCGTCACCCTCGACAACAAAAAAGAGCGTGCCCCCACCCCAAAATGGTCGCGCAGCCTGCACGAACGGCAAACCCGCGCCCTCAACTACATCCGCGAAAATGGCAGCATCACCAATCGTGAATACCAAAAATTGTGCCAGGACGTTTCGCCAGAAACCTTGCGCCTCGATTTGTCCGATCTGGTCGAACGGGGCATTGTTTTGAAAATTGGCTCCAAAAAAGGCACCTATTACATCTTAAAATAATGTTGCATAACCAGGCTCTTTTCTACTGCATGAGATTATAAATTGACACTCCGTTGAAGGGGGTTAGAGATTGGAGATTAGAGATTGGAAAATCTCTAATCTCCAATCTCAATAAAAATGTCAGCTTATGCCCTTTGTCGGTATAGTAATCATCCAGAACTAGATTCCTCAATCATCTAAACCACCAAATTTCCCAAACATATCCCAAATAACGACTTGGGATATGTTGGGAAAACGGCCGTTTTCCCAACATATCCCCAATTGGTATAATCCCAGTTATGGTACTGACACAGCAGTTTCTTCTGGTTTCTATTCTCCCTCTGAGCTTTTTAGGGCTGGCCGTGTATTTGTGGCGGGCCAGGGCGCGCCACCGTGCCCCATTCGGCCGTTGGGCATTTACTTTGTTGGTAGCAGCCATTTGGGCCAGCAGCATCTTGCGACTCTATGGCGGGGTGGCTTTTACCCCCATTCTGCAATTTAACTGGTACATTTTGGGTAACTACGCCTTTACCTTTTTAGCCCTGGCTGTGTTGTACACTACCAATGGTTATCTGGCTGTGCCCCGCGCACACGGCCGTTTAGCCATCACCATCAGCTTTTTACTCTGGGCTGGCGCACTGGCCCTCGACCCCTCCATCTGGCCCTACCAGATTCCCGCCTCCACCCTGGCTGGTCAATCCATCACTCACTTCAACATCTGGGCTGCCGTTTGGGTTGCCAGCTGGTTTTTGCCCCTCACCGCCGCCCGCCTGCTCACCCAACGCCTTAAAGCCAATGTGCCAGGGGTGTTATACCTGAACCAGATACAGTATTGGGTTTTTATGCTCACCTTGATGTTTGTGGGGTTTGCCCTGGCCTCGGTGCAGGAAATGAACCAACCTTTGTGGCAAGAGGCAGGCATTTTGGTGGTGTTGCTGGCAACCTACATTGGCACTATCAGCATTGGCAACGACCGCCTACCCAATTTACAACTACGGGTTCGCCAATGGTTGAGCCGATTGTCAGGTACGCTGATTATTTTTGGTCTTACCTGGCTGGCTTTGACGGCTACGGTGCGCTGGGTTTCTTCCTCACCCAACGAAGACGGCCGAAATGTGATTTTGCTGTTGGTAGCGGTTTTGTTTGCCGGGCTGTTTACTTTGTTGTACCGTGTGGTGAATGAGTTTACCCGTCGCCTTTTTTTGCCTGCTGTCTCCCGCCACGAGGTAGACGCAGCCAACTATGCCAATGTGATTGGCAATTTGCCCGAACCCGCCGAGTTGGGGCAGTTTTTCTTGCGAATGGTGCAATCTACCCTGACAACGGACGATGCCTGGTTATTTGTGGCAGAGGATGGGCCAGCCGGACGGTTGATTTTACGGCCGTTAGCTGGACTTCACACCACCCCCCAAGAAACGGCCGATTTCCAGGCCCACAGCCCCTTCACCAAACAGTTGCGCCAAAACCGCCTCCCTCTGGCCCAATATGACCTCACCGCCCTTTCCATCTTTGATGCCATGCCCCAGAGCGAAAAAAGTATCGTCGTCCAATGGGATCGGGTTTTATTTATGCCTTTGCACGCTGGCGACAGCCTGATTGGGGTGTTGGGGCTTGGCCCTAAACTTTCTGGGGAGTTATACAACCGCCAGGACTTAAACTTATTGCAACTGCTGGCAACTCAAATTGGCCCCTTGCTGGCCCAGGCGCAAAATCTAGCTATTTTGCGCCAGACGAATGATTATGTTTTCCAGCAAAACCAATCGCTGGCCCGCAACCAGCAACACCTGGTAGAGTTAGTTGGCCTTTACCACCAATTTTTTATGCTGCTTTCGCCCGACCTGCGGAAACCTTTTGTTACCTTAGGCCGCCTCAGCCAACGGTTGCAAGAAGAGATGCCTGAAGCCAACCGCAAGCAGCAGCAACTTCTGAATGATTTGAATAAACAGCTAACCAGCTTGAAACAGAGCGTAGATACCCTGCTCACCACATCGGGCCGTTTGGAGTCGCGCCACGAATTTCAGTTTCAGGTGGTAAAGATGGGGGACTTAATCGAAACGGCCGTTCGTAACCTTCGCACCATGGCGGATGCACGACGGGTGCGGGTGGAGTTTAACCACAATAGCCTGCCAACGGCCGTTGTGGGGGATGAACAACAACTGTTAGAAGCTACCCAAAATTTACTCCATAACGCCATCAAATTTAATAAAATTGGCGGGTCAGTCCGGTTAGATTTTGGTCAAGCAGGCAACGAACTGTACCTGCATATCATTGATACTGGTGTGGGCATTCCCCTGGAACGGTTGCCCGGCATTTGGGATGGCCTGACCCGCCTGAACCAAAATGGGGCTACACCCGCCGAGGGGATCGGTTTATCCCTCACCCGTTTCATCATTGCCGCCCATGGCGGCCGGGTAGAAGCCCAAAGCAAGTATGGTTCTGGCAGCGTCTTTTCCTTCTATCTGCCCCTGGCCTTTGAAGAGACCTAAAACATGCTCGCTACTTGTTTCTGACGGAAATTTAACGAGTTATGCGATTGCGTAACCCGTGCCAATGATTCGAGTTACCATTTCGTGAATTTTACCCTTCCTGCGGCACTGCTTCTTTTTTTGTTTCTCCCCTACTTCCTCTGGGTGGGGCGACCACGCCTGGCGCGTTCTGTTAGTCGCTGGCGAGATGTGGTTAGCCTGGTCTTGAGGGTGTTGATTATGATCTTGTTGACACTTAGCCTGGCTGGTACAGAGATTGTGCGGGCAGCGGATGAGTTGGCGGTGGTGTTTCTGGTGGATGCGTCCGACTCGATTAGTCCACAGCAGGCTGAACAGGCGGAGACGTTTGTGCGGGCAGCCATTGAAACGATGACTGCTGATGATCAAACGGCCGTTATTCTGTTTGGCTCCAACGCGTTGGTTGAACGGCCGATGTCGGGGCTGGCAGAACTGGCCCCCATCACCACTGTGCCACAACGCCTGCAAACCGACCTGGCTGAAGCCATTCGTCTGGGGTTAGCTCTGTTTCCGGCTGGCAGTGCCCGCCGATTGGTCATTTTGAGCGACGGAGCCGCTACGGTGGGGGATGCAATGGAAGCGGCGCAAATTGCTGCCTCGGCCGGGGTGCAAATAGATTATGTGCCACTGACGCGGCCAAACGAGGGAGAGGAAGTGTTGGTAACGGCCGTTTCTGCCCCCACCCGTGTCATCAAGGGAGAAACCTTCCGCATAGACATCATCGCCGAAAGCACCACAAATATGCCTGCCACCCTGCGAATTGTTGCCGGTGGGAATGTGGTGTATGAAACGGCCGTAGAGCTACAGGCCGGAGTGAATAATTTTGCTGTGCGCCTGCAAGCCACCGAACAAGAATTTGCCCGTTACCGCGTGCAACTCACCCCGCGCACCGACACCTATTACCAAAACAACGAACTGGCCGCCTTCACCGAGATTGTCGGCCCACCCCGTGTGTTGTTAGTTGCCAGCGACGGTTTAGTGGCGGAAGATGGCACCATCTTTCCCGACGAATCCCAACAACTATCCCTGGCCCTGGAAGCAACTGGACTACTGGTAGACCGCACCACCCCGGCCGAACTGCCTGCTACTCTGGCTGAATTGAGCAACTATGCCAGCGTTATTTTAGTAGACGTAAACGCCAAATACCTCTCCCCGCGCAAAATGGAACTGCTGCAAAGTTATGTACGTGACCTGGGCGGCGGGTTGGTGGCTGTTGGGGGGCCACAAAGTTATGGCATGGGGGGATATTACAAAACACCGTTAGAAGCTACGCTGCCGGTGGACATGCAAATTAAAGACCAGGAGCGTTTTCCGGCCGTGAGCATTGTTATTGTGATAGACCGCTCAGGCAGTATGTCGGCGGATGAGGGGGGTGTGACCAAGATTCAACTGGCCGCCGAAGGAGCCGTGCGGGTGGTGGAACTGCTCAACGATTTTGACGAGATTACGGTCATTCCGGTAGATACTCAACCCAGTGGGCAGGTTGGCCCGATGTCTGCTTCGCAGCGCGACGAGGCGATTGCCCAGATTCGCCAGATTGGGGCCGGTGGCGGGGGAATTTTTGTTCGCACAGGCCTCCAGGCAGCCGCAGAGGCGTTGGCGGGTAGTGCTACGCCGGTGAAACATATCATTTTGTTGTCAGATGGCTCTGATTCTGAGGAAAAGGAGGGGGTGCCGGAGCTAATTGAGTCGCTTACGGCCGAAAATGTGACGGTTTCGGTGGTGAGCATTGGCAATGGGCCGGATACACCCTGGCTGCAAGAGATGGCCTTGTTGGGAAACGGCCGTTTTCATGTCACCGACCGCGCCGCCAACCTGCCACAAATTTTCACCCAGGAAACAACCTCTATCCAGCGTAGCTACTTGATTGAAGAGCGATTTTTCCCCGAACTGGTCAGCCGCAGCCCCATCCTGGCAGGCATTCAAGCCGTGCCGCCGTTGTATGGCTACGTAGGCACCAGCCCCAAAGACACCGCCCAGGTCATTTTGAATACCCACATGGGCGACCCTTTGTTAGCGGCCTGGCAATATGGCCTGGGGCGGTCAGTGGCCTGGACATCAGACGCGACCGGTCGGTGGGGGGTGGAGTGGGTGCAATGGGAGGGTTTCCCAGCTTTTTGGGCACAGGCTGTGCGCTGGACAATTTCCCAAGAGCGAGATAGTAGCGTGGAAACGGTGGTGTCGCTGGTCGGGGAACAGGCTACCTTGACGGTGGATGCCCGTGATGTGGCCGGGGGGTTCTTGAATAACCTGACGATGGAAGCAAATGTGGTAGACCCACAGGGGGAAGTGGTGAATGTGACCCTGCAACAAGTGGCTCCAGGGCGTTATGAAGCGGATTTTGCCCCCACCACCGATGGGGCCTATTTTATCCGTGTGGCAGGTAGTGGGGAGGGGGACGTGACAATTGGGCAAACTGGTGGGTGGGTGTTGGGGTATTCGCCGGAGTACCGCCAGTTTGAGGCAAACCCACAATTGCTGGCGACGATAGCGGGGTTGGCTGGAGGGAAGGAGGTAACGGCCGATATAACGGCCGTTTTCCGCCACGATTTGCCTTTTGCTTCCACGACCCGCCCCATCTGGCACTGGCTGACATTGGCGGCGTTGTTGTTGTTGCCGTTGGATATTGCAGTACGCCGCCTGGTAATTACCCGGCAAGATATGGCGCGGGCGTGGGCTGCCACATTCGGCCGTTGGTCTGTCCAGCCCATCCCGGCGGAGCGCACCGAGCAGGTCTCTCGTCTTTTCCAGGCCAAAGAGCGGGCTGGCACCGGCAAAAGTGAAGGGGAAAAAACCGAACCGGCTACCATTTTGCGCCAGGACGCGATAAAAGAAAAAACGGCCGATCCCCCGCCCGCAAAACCACCTACCCCCACTCTAAAACCCACCCCATCAACCCCACTAGCTGCTCGCCTGCTGGAAAAAAAGCGGCAAGGGGACAAAAACCAGTCGTAGAAAGGGGCGGATTTTATGGGTGAAACGGATATACCGGTAGGCACATCCACTGAAACGGCCGTTCTCCAATCCCACGTCTTATAGAACATGACCATAGTACTTGTTACAGCTAACAGAGATAGCTTGCCCAATATCGTAAAAAGTGCAAAAATTAACCCCTCATTAAAATCCAAAATGTGTTAGGACAAGGTTTTCCCAAAAAAAATTTACCTTAAACCTCTGCTCCAAAACACAACCATAGTAAAGGGGTAAAAAATATGAGAGCTTCCCTCAAGGTCTTAGTCGCCGTTTTTGTGTTATTGCTTGCAGGACTGTTTTTGTTGCGCTCGCAGGACAGTTTAATTGCTGCACCTGCCACCCAAGACCAGCCCAAACAGCCACAAGGCCTCACGTTTTATGCCAGTGAGCCAGTGGTACCCAGCCTCAGTCCGGCCATTCGAGATTTACCCACAATCCCCTATGAGCCACAATTGCAGCGGGAAATCAACCCCTTGCACAACCCCCATCAGTTCAGTCCAGACCTGGGTTTGACAGGCAGTAACACCACTGGCCTCGACCCCCTGGCAGCTAACGCTGTTAACGGTGGTCGTACCCCCTCTCCCCTATTCCAATTTGAGGGTATCGCCAGCCTGGGCGACTTGACTCCACCAGATACCAATGGAGATGTTGGCCCCAACCATTACATTTTGATGACCAACGTTCGGTTCGCCATTTATGACAAAAGTGGGAATATTTTGGCTGGTCCCACAAACAACAATGCGATTTGGTCAGGGTTTGGCGGCCCTTGCCAGACCAATAACGACGGCGATCCGGTTGTTTTGTATGACGAATTGGCCGACCGTTGGGTGTTGAGCCAGTTTGCTCCTTTCTCCAACATCCAATGTATGGCGGTTTCCACCACCCCCGACCCGATGGGAACCTATAACCGCTACGCCTTCTCCACCCCCGATTTCCCCGACTATCCTAAATTAGGTGTATGGCCCAATGCTTATTACATGAGTACTAACTCTGGGTTCCCCAACGCCTATTTCGCTTTCGCCATGGATCGGGTGAACATGTTGGCCGGGAATCCTGCCACCATTCAAGCCTTTGGTGGGCACCCCAACTTTATGATGCCTGCCGACATTGACGGGTCATTGGGGCCAGATTCCAACGCCCCTGGGGTATTCTATACCTACCTGGACGACACCTATCCTGATCACCCGGTGGCTGATGATGTCATCCGGTTATATGAGTTCGATCCAGACTTTGTTACTCCGGCTAATAGTACCTTCACCGCCTTACCCGACATTCCTATTGCCGATTTTAATTACACCGTTTGTGGTTTCTTTGTGGGGGATTGTATTCCCCAACCCGGTATAGGACAGGAAATTGATTCTTTGTCCTACTGGCCGATGTTCCGTTTTGCTTATCGCAATTTTAATGGTTACGAAACATTGGTTGGTAACTTCACTGTGGACGTAACGGGGGCAGATCAGGCGGGTATTCGCTGGTTTGAACTGCGTGATGAAGGTAGTGGTTGGGATCTGTACCAGGAAGGTACTTATGCCCCCGATAGCCAACACCGTTTCATGGGGTCGGCGGCGATGGACGGCTCTGGCAACATTGCGTTAGGTTATACCCTCTCTAGTGGCACAACCAATCCTTCCATCCGATATGCTACCCGTTTGCGAGGTGATCCGTTGGGCACGCTTCAGGCGGAAGTGAATGCTATTACCGGTGGACGGCAGACGAGTGGGGCCAGCCGTTGGGGAGACTACTCTTCTATGAGTGTAGACCCGGCCGATGATTGCACCTTCTGGTATGCTCAGGAGTATCATGATGTAGATGCTTCTGCTTTCCTGTGGAACACCCGGGTAGTGGTATTTCGCATTCCTGAATGTAGCGGCTCGCTAGGCCCAGACTTCACGCTGTCTGCGGCTCCTGAAACATTGGATATTTGTGAGCCAGATTCGGCCGTTTACAATCTAACGTTGGATTACCTGAGCGGTTTTAATAGCCAGGTCACACTCAGTGCCAATGGGGTACCGGCTGGTTACAGTGCCGATATCTCTCCCAACCCAGTGATCACACCCACCACCAGCAGCGTCTTAACTCTCTCTAACGTGGGTAATGCCACTACAGGTAGTTACGATATTGACATTGTGGGTGTGGCTGTACCTACTCCTACTCATACAACGACGGTTCAACTTAACATCTTCGACGAATCCCCTGGAACTGTTACGTTGGTTTCGCCAGTTAATGGGGGTACAGGGATAAGTTTAACTCCTACTTTTGGGTGGATCACCTCTACACACGCTACGACTTATGATCTGGAAGTGGCGACCGATGCTGGTTTCACGAACATCGTTTACAGTGCTACTGGCTTGAGCGGCACCAGCCATGATATTGGCATTAGCCTTGATTCGTTAACTACCTATTATTGGCGTATAACGGCCGATAATATCTGCGGCTCTACTACCTCTACCACCTTCAACTTCACCACAGCCAATGTGCAGGCATTTAGTTATTGCAGTCAACCCAACCTTCCCATTTCGGATAACAGTACAGCCTTCGACAACCTGGTGGTGGCTGATGTAGGCACCATTACAGATTTAGATCTGACGATAACTGCCAGCCATACCTGGGTAGGTGATGTCACTTTTGAATTACAAAAAGGGACTACTGTTACCGCTATTGACCGACCTGGATACAGTGGCTCTGGTAGTGGCTGTAGTGGGGATAACATTGATGTAGATTTGGATGATGAAGGGGTAGACGGCCCGGTGGAGGATCAATGCGGTGGTGGCCCCGCTTTGTTTGGCAACCCCACCCCCAACGAACCATTGAGTGGATTTGATGGGGCATCATTGGATGGAACCTGGACGCTGGCCGTTACCGACAGTGCCACTCTTGACACAGGTACCTTGACTGAGTGGTGTATCGAAGGGTTGATCACCCCGTCCGTTGCCCCTACGATTGAGGTTGATCCAACTGAGTTAAGCTCTACCCAGGCTCCCGATAGCACCGCCAATCAAACCTTGACCATCTCAAATGTAGGAACGGCCGATTTGGATTGGAGTATCCTCGAAGATAACCCCGGTCAACCAGCTCAACCAGCGTTTGCGCCTGTAGGAACAAACCAGGGCAACCTTGTGACCAGCCATGTTTCCAATGCGGCCCAAGTTGTCCTTGCTCCACCTCAGAATGGTTTGGTGGTGTTGTATGACCAAACCGATAACGCAGGAAGTAATGGTTTCCCATCTCAAAACTTTGAAGCGGTCTATGATGCGTATGACAATGCTGGGGCCGACGATTTTGTAGTGCCTGCTGGTGATGGAGCCTGGACAATTGAAGTGGTGGACATCATCGGAACTGAAGGCGGCATTGTGCCATCCGTAGATGTGACGTTCTATGAAGATGCCTCTGGATTGCCAGGAACGGCCGTTTACTCTGCCCTGGGTGTTGTCCCTGTAGACGCTGGTGGGCCTCTCACCATCAACCTGCCTACCCCTGCTGTTTTGCCAGCTGGAACCTACTGGGTCTCTGTTATAGCAAACATGGACTTTGCTGTAAGTGGTCAATACTTCTGGAGTACACGGGCGGTACAAGCGAACAATGCCTACGCCTGGCAGAACCCTGGTAATGGGTTTGGGACTGGGTGTACAACCTGGAACTATGGTGCTTCCGTTTGTGGCGTTGGTGGTGGTGTTGAACCTGATGCCCTCTTCCGCTTAAGTGGGCAAGTT
>CAZPEJ010000117.1:0-10815 GCA_964585465.1 uncultured Ardenticatenaceae bacterium | reverse complement strand
TAGAGATTGGAGATTAGAGATTTGCCAATCTCTAATCTCCAATCTCCAATCTCAGTTCCGTAAATTGTTTAATTTCCATTCCTTAACGGCTCTCACCCGCTACCTGCTCCACCGAACGGTATGCCTTTTGCAAATAAGATTCCACTTCTTGCCAATCGGCCGTTACATTTTTTGAGTATTTGCCAGTGATCCGGTCTACGGCTTTGGCGGCCAGGGCGCGAAATTCGGCCGATTTCCACATTTTCTCTGGGGTAGAGTTAAATAAAGCGGCGTGCAGATTCGCCAGCGATTGAATCATCGGCTCAATATCGTGGTCGTCGTGGTTTTGGATGCGGCGCAAAGCCAGTTGCCGATGCACCACCCAATAATCTATTTCCAAAGCCGCTAACTCCTGGGCTGAGGTTTTAATATCCAGGGAACGGCAGGCTTTTTGGTAGAACTTTTGGATGTAGTGGGTAGCTTTGGGTACGTCGTTGTCCATTGGGGCAAAAGCCACCGAAGCCCCCACCGTGTCTATGGCTGCTAAAACGGCCGTTCCCCACCCCATCTTGAACTGCGCCCGCATCAACCCCACCATCAGCCGGAACGCCCGCAACCACTTCCGGTCATAATACGCTTCCCAACCCGCCTTTTCGTAATACGCCACCTTGTTGGGGTCAAATAGTTGTTTAGTAGGCATGGTTCTCCTGGGGAAAGTGAGCAGTAAACAGTAAACGGTAAACAGTAAACAGTTATGTCAGTTCGCTGTCCACTGTCCACTGTTCACTGTCCACTGTTGACTGTTCACTGTCCACTGTTTCGCAAATTCCGATTCAACTTTCCCAGCAACACCCCGCCCAGCAGCACAGTTTCCAGGCTGGCGGTGACGGCCAGGGCGATGGGGATGGCTAGAATGCCGTAACTTTGTACAAAGAGGGACATGATCACAATACGGCCGATTAACTGCAAAATGTTGGTAATCAGCGGGGTGCGGGTGTCGCGTAGGGAAACCAGCCCCCGCGCAATCACCTCGGTGCCCACATAGGCTGGCAGGGCAACGGCGTAGGCAATGAGGACGCTGTAGGTCAAATCCCCAGCCGCCGCATTGAACTCGCCCTGCTCAAACAGAAAACGAATCACGATTCGGCCGAGAAATACCAACCCCAACACGGCCGGAATTGCCAGCCCAACCACTGCCCCCAGCGAACGGAACAAGGTTTGCCGCATCTGGCGCCATTCACCCGCTTCGGCGTGGCCTGCCAATCGGGGAAAGGCGGCCTGCCCCACTGCCTGGCCCAATAAGGCAATGGGCAGGCCAACCAATAACCAGGCGTTGTACATGGCAGGCAGGGCTGCGGCTTCAATGGCCTGGGAGGCAAAAGCGGTATCGGCGATAAAACCGGCGTAGTTCACCCCCACCGAGAGACCATTGGGGGCCAATAAACGGCCGATTTCCCGCAACCGCCTATCACCAAAATGAAGAACAAACTGTATTTTCTGCCGCCCCAAAATGCCGGGCAGTTGAATGAGCAGTTGCAAAATGGAGCCGCCCACCACCCCCAACGTAGGGCCATAGATGCCCACCCCTGGCACAAAACGGGCCACCAGGATGCCGGTAATGAGGGCAACATTGTGGCTGATGATTGCCAGACCGGTGAGCAAAAATTGGTTGCGGCTGTTGAGAACGGCCGTTATCACACTGCCCACCGCCAACACCAACGACTGCACTAACATAATGCGCGTCAACGTGACTGCCAGTTGGCTGGTTTGGGCATCAAACCCTGGGGCCAGAATGTTATTGACAAAAAAAGGCGTAAACAGTTCCACCACCAGCACCACTGCCGCAAAAACCAGCATCATGCTACTCATCACCAGGTTAATGAGCCGTTCACCCGCCTTTTGCCCCTCCTCGCGCATGGTGCCCAACAGCACCGGAATCATGGCACTGGACAACGCCCCACCCGCAATGAGGCTAAAAAGGGTATCGGGCAGGCGGAAAGCGGCATAATACGCATCTACTTCTGTGCCAATGCCAAACTGGGCGTTGAACAAAATTTGCCGCACCGCCCCCAGGCCAGCCGACAGGAAAAAGGAAACCATCAAGATAAAACTGGCCTCGGCCACGCTAAATTCGCGGGTGAGCAGGCCACGCAGTTGAATGCGCGGCAGGCGGGGCACAATGCCAGTTCGCCGCAGCAGGTTGGCCGGGGCCGTCCACAGGGCATCCATCACTTCGGTGGCCTGCGGGAAACCCATCCAGGCACTTTCGGCCAGGGCGGCAAACCCGGTGAGCATAAATTTCGGCCGTTCCTGTTCTGTTATGTTTACATCGGTGGGGCTGATTCCAATTGCCATTGTTGCTCCTTCATTTTTTTATTACCGTACACCATACCGAAACCGAGTTTTGGGGAAAAACTCGGTTCTTGACAGCTCTCACCGAAACCGCAACACAGCAGGTGGCGGGGCCGGAACCTGGGCCCGTTCGGCCGGGGTTTTGGCGCGGCGGCGCAACAGTTCCAACTTCAGGCTTTCTTCCCCTTTCCGCATCGCCCAATGGTGGTTAGCAGAAAAAATGGGTTTCATAATGAAGGAGAGGGTTTTGAGCAGGGGTTTATCGGCGCGTATTTTCCAGTCGTAGGTGATGTCTACAAAACGGCCGCTTTGGGCAAATGTCCATATCCCCCGCCCTTCAAAATCCCCCCACGCCTGCAACGTAAACCCATACGGATAACGGGATTCCGTCACCCGGAACTGCCAGCGCAAGGTATAAGGCAACCACCCTTTGGTAAACAGGTCAATCACCTTACCCACCCCATCTTTATCCCCTGGCTCCAACTCCTTCACTTCCAAATAAACCGACGGCCACCAACGGGCCAAATCCGGCCCATTGCCAATCACGTCATTGATCTCTTGTAACGTGCTTTCAACCCGCCAATGTGTAATAAAGTGATAATCATTGTTTGCCATTTTGCTGTTTCTCCTAAACGTTTTATCTGATGGTGAAAGAATAGCCGCACTGGATGTTCATTTTCCAGTTCAAAAACTGCTCACTTCTTGATCAAAAAACTAGCTTATAAAACCGAACAGGCGGTTTGGGTCACAGGCCACTGATTACTGTCTACTGTTCACTGTTTACTGGTTATTAACCATCTCCACTGGTGGCACCGATTGCATAAACATCCAAATTGCCATCAAATCCCCGTCCGTCATGCCCGCGTACCGTTGCCAGGGCATTTCATCAATCAACGTGTGACCGGCCGGGTCAACACCTGTGCGAATCGTCTGGATAAAGTCTGCCTCTGACCACCCGGCCACTACACCAGCGGGTGTAATGTTGGCAGATAACGGCCAATCGGGTGGTGCGCCGGGGATTTGCCCGCCAGCCAGGTCGGCATGGTGGCAACTCGTACAGCCAGCGATATTTGCCAGATAATGACCATACGCCACTGTTACCCCGGCCGATGGCGTTGGGCGTTCGGCAGCAAAATCAATCCGTTTGGCAATCATGATGTCCAGTTGACCCGCCCCCAGGAGAATACGCCCAAAAGGTTTTAGTTCGGCAGGCGGTAAATTGTTATCTACAGGTGGTAAACTGCGAACATAGGCCACAATGGCCGCCAGATCGGTATCACTCAAATGGGAGTAGTCATCGGAGGGCATCACCCGTACCGATGTGCCGTCTGGCAACACCCCATAACGGACAACCCGCGCAAAGTCTACGTCGGTTAACTCACCACCCAGGCCATTTTGCCCGGTGGTCAGGTTGGGGGCCACCACCCGCCCCAAGGTGGGATCATCCACCACCACCCCACCAGCCAGATTTTCCCCATGACAATCCACACAAACGCTGACATATTCCACCAGGTAACGACCGCGTTCCAAAGCAGCCGGATCGGAGGGCAGGGTCATAGAAACTTCGGGGGTTTCATAGGTGGCATTTAGAATTTGGTTGCTACGAATGAACAAAACACCTACCAGTACAACAATTACGACCAATAAAATGCCAACCAAAATACCTATGCCTTTCAAAATGCGTCTCATCAAAATTCTCCTTGCTTGTGGAATAAATCTGTGAAGTTTCCAAGGGTGCAACTTTGGGGAAAAGTTGAACTTTTGGGAACATCCCGTGTTGTTTTTAGCGCGGCGGTTTTAACCTCGCACGGGGCTTATCGGCCGTTTTCCACCAACCCTTCTACCAATGCCTTTAGCTTCTGGAGGGCCAGTTGAGACTGCTGATACATGATGGTTTTTAACTGGGCTGGGTCGGGGGCACTGGCGGCAAAATCTTCGGGGTGGTATTGCAACTGACGGCCGAATATCACCTGTTCCCCGGTTTGTTGGAAGGTGTAGCTGATGAAAATACGGCCGCTTTCGCCGCGCAACACCACCCGAAACGGCCGTTCCCATTCCACCACCGTCCACGTCCCCTCATACAGTCGGGGACCAATCTGGGCGCGTTCAATAATTTGGTCATCCAGAGTAAACGGCCGTTCTGTCACCCCACCCACCCCCACCGTTGCCGGATGCCACTGCGGCCAATACTTCGTTGTCGTCACCAGGTCAAAAATTGGCTCTAAACGGCCGTTTATCTCAATCGAATTAGTTACTTGTTCCATGTCTAAATCCTGAAATTGAAGATTAGACATTGGTTGGAACAAATCTCTAATCTCCAATCCCCAATCTCTATCTCCGCCCATTCACCCCAGGTTGCCGATTCAGCGCGTCGGGGCGATAAAACTGGTCGTAAAAAGTGTTGTCCAGGTGTTGCGCCTGATAAGCCAACACGGTGCGGAAGGGGCCATTGTAGGTGGGAAAACGGCCGTATCGCCCATACACATAGTCACAATAAACAATCGTGGCCGCAATCGCCTTGTCAGAAGGTCTGGGGATGCCCGCCTGCACCGCCGCCCCATCCCGCCAGGCCGTTGTTTTGCCACCATCGCGGGCTGTGCCGCTGCCTGGGGCATATTTGTAATCCACAAACGCCAGCACCGCCTCCTCCATATTGCGGTAGTAGGGCGGGCAGAACGGTTTGAGCAGTGGTTTTCCTTTGTGTTCCAGCCCAACGGCCGTTGGCATGACCATATCCTTGCCTGCCAACTTCAACAGCAGCTTCATCACCGCCCCAGCCCCAATGGTGCGGGAAAACCGGGGTTCCTCCATGCGGAAACCCAACGCCTGCGGCCAGCAGTAGGGGTGGGCTGCAAAGTGGGGGAATCCGCCAACCCCCAATGCTTCCGCCATCAGCCCCAAATTTTGTAACATGCTGCCCTGCTCCAACGCCGTAAACTCACAAAACCACGTCTCCATAAACCCCACTGTGGCAAACCGGTTGGCGGCCGGGTCGTCGTACAGGTGGCCGCCTTTGGAACGGGCAAACTTGCCCAGCCCGGCAGGCTGGAAGTTGCGCCGTTCATCCACGATGAAATACCCAAACTCCTCATCAAAAGCTGTCAACAGCACATTGATGTGCAACGCGCTCAACTCATTGACGGGCAAAAAGTAGGTGGAGCCGGGCAAGTTGGCCGACCATTTGTTAAAAGCTGGCACAAACGGCATCTCGCGCTCCACTTCGGCGCGTGTGGCGGCAATTTGCACCCGCGACTTTTCATACAGCCCCACCCAGTCATGGTTTTGGCTCATCTGGATGAGGGTCGGGATGTCGGCGCGGGGGAAATCTTGCGGCCGTTTGAGCATCCACACCCCCTCATCGTTAATGACAAACATTGTCACCGTGTGCATGGCATCCCCACTGGCAACAGTACGGCCGATAAAATGGGTAATAATGTTGCCGCTGCTGGCGTTGGGCAGTTTGCCCGTCTGGTAAGGCAGTTCAGCCAGGGCATACCCGGTGATGCCACAAGCGGCAAAGGCCAGGGCAGCCTCTTCTGCCAGGGTCAACGGCTGTGGGGGCTGCTGACTCTGGTAGGCCAACGGGCCGCCGTTCATGGTAAACCCCTTACCAAAACGGCGCGAGCGGCGATTGATGAGGGCATCTACCAGGGAATAGGTTTCTACCTGGTTGTGGGCAATTTGTTGGGGAGCGGGAGGGGTTTTTAACATATGAACCTCAAGATTGGAGATTAGAGATTGGAGATTGGTAATCTCTAATCTCCAATCTCTAACTTCTAAACTGTCTAAAGTTGTTTTTGAACAAACTTTTAGGCAAAACTGCCTTTGTAGATAAAGGTGGCAACTAATCCAAATAGATAAGTGGTGGTGTAGTAGATGAACAGGGGTTGACGGCCGTATTTTGCCAACAGCCCGATAGCTACCACTGCCAACAAAGCTACAACGTATAAGTCCAGGCCAATTTGTTCAAAAGCCAGGTTGGCAAATACCCCCAGACCAATGAACAGCCCATTGACGATTAACAAAACAATGTCCTGAACGGCCGTTTTCCCAACATAAGGAAATACCACCTGGTACAACAACAAAGCCACGTTCATCAGCACAAAACCGAGGAAAAAAATCCAGTGGGAAAACTCATCATCGTTAAAAATGACAATGCGGCACAGGTCGCTGCTGCCCTCCTGGCTGCAAAAACGGCTGTGCAGGTAGTTGGTTACTTCGTGGTTGCCATAACTGGCTGCCAACAAGTAGAGGCCGACGATGAAAGTGAGGTTGAGCAGGAGATGGAAACGGCCGTTAAAACCGGGACTGGTATATTCCATCTCTTTTTTCAATAAATAAAACGCCACCGTGCTGATGAGCGGAAACACCAGCATGTTATTCAAATCTACCCAGCGCAAAAACTCATTTTCGGCTACATACCCCAGTGCCAGGCTACTCAGGCGGTTGATAGACAACAAAATCACCACCACCGATTGCACCCCCAGCAACAGATGAGTTTGTTTCAGGTTTCGTCCCTGGTTTTGTGCCGCAACAGCTAGTGAAAAAGTACCCATAAACACCCCTTGATTGTGTAGAGTGTTCACAGTGTAACCGCAACAACTGTTTACTTTGAAGCCCAAAAGGTGTTCATTTTTTGTTCATTTTTCGGGGAAAGAGAGGGGGGGCCTATTGCGTATTGCATATCCAGGCTACGTCAGACGCAATACATTAAAGTTTATCGGAAATAAGGTTTCTCGCGCAGGGGCGCAGGGGCGCAGAGCATTTTCCCTCCCTGCGCCTCCGCGTCTCTGCGCGCCATAAAGTTAATTTTGATACGATTGATGCCTCTACGGCAACAACGGCGCATCTACCAACGAAACATTGACCAACCCTTCACGGTCGTAGACGGAAAAGGTGACATAGGTGTGAACAACTTGATCGGCTGTGGGGGCAAAACCATGTTGGAAGTTGAGTTCAAACTCCCACCCTGGTGTGGCTTCAACGTGCCCCAACGAGGCGGGGGCACTCCACGACCAGTTACCCTGCTGCTCGTAATACCCCCCCCACAAAATAGCCCGCACCGAGAGCCGACTGAAATCAAGGGATAACGGCCGTTGTCCCTGGTGAACCAGTTTGGCCCTGGTTGCCTGGGGCGAAATGTGCAAGGAAACGGCCGCTTCTGCCTCCTGGCACAAACTGGTCAACAACTGCCGTAAATGGATTGCCATCTGGCCCCACGCCCCATCCGGGGTATCTGTGTGTCCCAATTTAGCCCAGGTTTCTTCTATCTGGATTGTTTCAATGGCGGAGTCGGGCAAAATCGGCCGATTTAACACCCCCGCCTGCACCGCTGCCACCCCATCCCGTTGTAACACATTCCACGTCTCAACCGACAACCTGCCAGCAAAACGGCCGCACGCAGGGGTATTCACCGACCGCCACATGGTAAAAGAGCCGTCCGGCTCAATCGTCAACAACTCCCGATCCGGGGGAGGCATACGCCCCCCACGCCGCGTATACATTATTTTCATCGTGGTCTTACCTCCCAGGTTCCCCCTTTATTCGCTTGAATTGCCTCCACAAACTCCCGCACATGGCGCGATTGTACCCCATGATCATGCGCGTCGGGGTGGCGGCTGGGGTCCCCCATCACCGAGCCGCTAGAGTAGGTGAAGGGGTCAATGGCTTCAAACTCGTCTGCTCCCGGTGTGCCGGGGGTGGCATCCGGGATTTGCGCCGCCATGTGGCGCACAATATCCTGGCTAAACTGGCTTTGATAAGATGAGGCAACCTGTTGGGCAAATGCCCCCTGGCGAATGCCGTTATCGCGCACAATGCGGTGGGCATCTGCACCGTATTGAGTGGGGTCTGGCCCTGTCACCGAGTCGTGCAGTTGATCCGCCAGGGAAGCCGCCGTGGCTCCGGTGCTGCTGGTCAATTCGCCCACCGGGGCCATATGGCCGGTGGTGCGTTCATATTCGGCAGCGGTGAGTTGGTACTCGTCCTGCAACCCCACCATGTGCCCAAACTCGTGTGGGATGGTATTGGCTTCGTCTGGGTCGGTGAGGAACCATTGGGCGGCGTTGGCTCGCCCTGGCCCAACCGCTACGTCCACGGTGTTGTCGGCCCCGCTAGACACCTGCTGCGGGTCAAATTCGATATTCATCTCTTCATTGGTGGTGGTTTCTACAGCCTTAAACAGGTTCCAGGTGGAGCGAATGAAACCAAACCAGGTGTTTTTGGGGGCTAATCCGGTGAAGGCGATGTTGACGGTAATACGAATCTCGCCGGGGTTGATGCGCCAGGTGTAGCGGGAGGTCATGCCAAACCGTTGTCCACCTACTTCTTCCCCCCATTGCCGTTCTACACGCCCCACGCTGCTGCCCGGAGCAACAGCATCCAGTCGCGCCCAGGTGGGGCCATCGGCCACCCCGGTGGCGGGGATACCCTGGCTGTTTTGGAAATCAGAAACGGCCGTTCCGGTGGCTGTACTAAATTGTCCGTCTACAGGTACGGGAGGAGCCGCCCCGGCCCCGTTTAACTTTTCTTGTAGCTCCTCCACCGCTGGCCCGCTGGCTCCTGGGCCAACCGTGGGGTGAATGGAGGTGCCGGGGTCTGGAACTCCCACCGGGTTGCCAGCATCCGGGCTATCCACATGGGTTTCTGCACCGGCCGTGTCGCGCCCCCCGCCCGGCGCGTCGGTGTCTAATGCTCCCCAGGTAAGCGGCCCCACCACCCCATCCTGCACCAACCCTTTGTCCCCTTGATACGTCACAACGGCCGCTCTGGTCAGCGGGCCAAACAGGGCATCAATCACCAGGGGAGGGGTAGCGGCTCGTGCTGCATTCAACTTTTGCTGCAACACCCCCACATGCTCCCCGCTGTGCCCTTGCCGTGCCAGGGGGCGTGCCCCAGGCGACCCGGCTGGCAACCGTTGTATCATGCCAGACAAAAATCGTTGCACCGATTGGTTGCCTACGGTGCGCTGCAAAGACAAAACATCATCGGCTGAGGGGTAGGTAGCTGTTTGTTGGATGGTGGGGGTCAGAGAGGGGGTTGATGTGGTTTGGGTGGTTTTGGTTGGTTGAGGTTTTGTTTTTGGTTGTTTACTGCCCAGGTGTTTACCAGTAGTTTTTTCTTTCACGCCTGTTCTCCTGAGTGAAACCCAATCATTCCAATACAATTGGTTATTGTTTATGGCATATTGCGTAAGGTGCAATAGATGACATCCGATACAAGCCTGGAGGCAGTATAAGAGGGATTATTGCTTTTGGCAATAAACCCAGAGACAAAAATGATGACAAAAGGTGTCAATTTTTTATCATAATGTTAACTGCTGAGGAACGTGGATTAAATACCCTACAAGAGATTAGAGATTGGAGATTGGAGATTGAACCAATTGTTAATCTCCAATCTCAGTTCTGTAAGTTGTTTAATTTTCATTCCTAAAAGCTGGCCAGTGACAGCGAACTGATTCTGAGGAGGAATAAGATGAAGTATGGAATTGTGTTACCTTATGGAGATGCTCGCACGGCGGCCGAATTGGGGCAGGTGGCCGAGCAGGCGGGTTGGGATGGTTTTTTTGTCTGGGAGCCGGTGTGGGGAATTGATGCGTGGGTGTGTTTAACGGCCGTTTCCCTCTCCACCAGCCGCATCCGGTTGGGCACCTTGCTCACGCCCCTTTCCCGAATGCGCCCCTGGAAACTCGCCAGCGAAACCGCTACCCTGGATAACCTCTGCAACGGCCGGGTGATTCTCTCTGTTGGCCTGGGAGCCGTAGACACCGGGTTTGAAGCCTTTGGCGAAATCACCGACCGCAAAACCCGCGCCGAACTGTTAGACGAAGGGTTAGACATTCTGACGGGGTTGTGGCAGGGACAACCTTTTGCCTATGAAGGTAGCCATTACCACCTTAAACCGTGTGATTTTTTCCCGCCACCCCCGCCCGTGCAACAGCCACGCATTCCCATCTGGGTGGTTGGGGCCTGGCCGCGCCCCAAATCTATGCAGCGAGTTTTGAAGTATGACGGATTGTTGCCCAATGTTTTAGACGAAACAGGGAAAAACCGCCCGCCTACCCATGAAGATGTGCGCCAGATGAAAGCCTATATAGACAACCACCGCACCGCCACTACCCCATTTGACATCATTTTGGAGGGGGAAACACCTGGAGACAACCAGATGGAAGCTGCCAGCATAACCAGTCAATGGGCTAATGCCGGGGCTACCTGGTGGATAGAAAGTTTGTGGCGAATGATGGAGCAGCCTGATAAGGGGTATCGTTCATTGCGGCAGCGTATTGAACAAGGGCCACCGGTTCATTAAGGTTTATTGGAAAGAAGGGTTCTCGCGCAGAGGTGCAGAGCGTTTTCCCTCCCAACGTCTCCGCGTCTCTGCGCGACATAAAGTTAACTCCAATAATGTCTATTGGAGATTGGCAAATTTCTAACCGTCAATTTTAGTGAAAATGTTAGTGCAGATTTTCGTAAGTTCTCATCAGGT
>CAZPEJ010000116.1:0-10815 GCA_964585465.1 uncultured Ardenticatenaceae bacterium | reverse complement strand
CCGCCGCCAACCCCTCCAACACCCGGCTCAACTGTTCTGGCGACCGCCCTGGAGCCACTCGAATGGGCTGGTCAGAATTGGGTACCGAACCATTGGCATAAACCCCCACCGCCCATTTGTGTTGCAACCCATAATTGGCAATCGAAGCCGCCACCGTTACCGCCCGTTCCAATAAATCGGGGTCAAACCCCATCCAATGTTTGGGAAAGGTCGCCACATTCAAAAAAACCGCCATTGTCATGCCGGTCGAAGGGTCATACACCTTCGTCTGCAAGTTACCCCGTCGTGCGGTGGCTTTCCAATGCACATCCCGAAAACGGTCTTGTGGCTGGTAATCCCGTATACCTTGCACCTTCATCGGGTCTGTAAACAGGCTTCGCAACACCTTCATGTCGCCAAACGGCTCTTTGGCGGGCAACGTGAGTTCATCCAACGGCCAGATTTGTGGATACACCACCAGCGTATCATGGTGTTGGTGACTGCGTTCCAGGGTAAACAGAGTAAAAATATCGCCAGAGTGATACGTCACTGGCCCCAGTTTGTAATACCCTCGTTTGGGAAACAACATCCGCACCTTACGATGGGTTCTTTCATACCCATGCAAAGAAAAGGTGTTTTGGAGCGTAAAACGGCCGCCAATCTCACTGGCAATTTGGGAAATAATGCTGTCAGATTCGGTGGAAACGGGCAGTTCGTCCTTAAATTGTAACCAGGTCAGGGGTAAAAACTTGTCGTTGGTGACAGAAACCGTCATCTCTACTGGCTCACCAGGGAAAACCCGTGTACGGTCGAAGCTGCGTTCATAAGCTACCCCCACCAGGGAGAGGTTTTTCCAAACCGTGCTAACCCCCACAATGAGCAGCAGCACCACCCCCAGAGCCAACAAAGCCGGGTAACGATCATAATAAACGGCCGCTAACAGGAAAAGCAAAGCCAACGGTATCCAGGCATCACTGAAAATACTGTTTTCGCGCTCCCGAAAAACCAACCCCCGCGCCTTCGCCACATCCGCCATATCTACCTGCTTGCCAGCGAATGCCGCCTGCAACAAGTTTTGCCGGGCGATCTTTTGCATCTCCCGTTGATTCTCGCGGACAATCAGGTGAAGGTCGTGGGTGCTGTGGGTCATAGAGTTTCTACTTTTCCCGATCCCGCATCACAAAGTAGATAACAGCAACGGCCGTTCCTACCACCACCACACCGCCACAAATAACAATCAATAAAGCTAACATACCGGTTCCTGCCATTTAAGGAATTTCCTTACTTGCGTTCATCAATAGGACGCAGGTTTTCACAAATTTAACAGATTTTCATGGAAAGAAGTAGGTAAACAGAGGAATTTGCAGAGATGATACTTACAGAGGGCATAAACTGGCAATTTTATTGAGATTAGAGATTGGTCAATCTCTAATCTCCCAGGTCAGGGTTTAGGCTATTACGGCCGAACTTCCACCACCACCCCTTCTTCCGCCCACTCATACAACTGTTCAGCATTCTCGGAGCTGACCAAAATGCAGCCATAGGTCACTTTGTGCCCCAAGTCGCCTGTCCACAGCAGTTGTGAGCCGCTGCGGGTGGGGAAACCGTGAAAACCGTTCATAAATTCCGAAGTAGGAACAGGCTGGTAAATCCCCAAAAACCAGGGCATCCACAAATCCCAATTGCCAGCATACGCATTTTCTTCGTGGGAGCGAATTTGGAAAACGCCGGGGGAGGTGGGGCTAGAATCAATGCCGGTGCTGCCTACCCAATCCCATTTTAAGCTGCCGTTTTCATACACCCACACATGCTGTTCGCTGATGCTGACCACAATACGTTTGTTCTCCACCACCGGCAGGGGCAGCATGGTGTCGGGAGAGGGGATGGTAATGGGCTGCCCCACGCTGAGTGCCTCTATGCCAGGATTGGCTTGTTGAATCCAGGGGTAGGGGATGCCGTAGTCCCGGCCGATGCTGGAAAGGGTTTCGCCCGCCTGCACAATGTGGGTGGTGTCCTGGTAATAAACCCGCAAACTGGCACGAAACGTCTTTTGATCAATGGCCTGGGAAACGGCCGTTACGGCCTCTGCTTGCTTAAAATAACGTCCATTGCCTGCCTGGGTTGCCCAATTCTCCAGATAACCCGCAATTTGCGCCTCGTGAGTGGTTAAAGTGAGCTGGTTGGTGGCCGGGTCTATGGTTAATTTGAGCCAGGAAACCCACTCCTGCGGGGCAATTTCCCAAGAACTGGTTTCGTCCAGGATGGGGTCATAGGCTCGCACCACCAGCGGGGTAGCCAGCAGTTGGTTGGCCTGGGCTGCCGCCGCGCTCATATCGCTAATTTCTGGTTGCACCGGTGTTGTCACCAGGTCTAAACGGCCGTTTCCCATCACCTCGGCGGCCTGCTGTTGCAAATAAACCAGTGTGGCTGATACGTCTAACTGTTGCCCTGGGATAGCAGGTGTGGGTTCAATACGGCCGTTCACCAATTGTAACCCCGCATTCACCGCCACCACTTGCAAAGTAGGAGCCAACTGCTGCAAACGGGTTTGCGCCAGGGCCGGATCAAACATCCACACCGGCGGAACCGTAAAACCACCCGCCTGGATGCCGTTCAATAAACTGGGCAAAGAACGTCCTTGTTGGTAAGCAGAATCGGCCGTTGCCTGAGCATCCAGCGTCATCCCTAACTCCACAGGTGTCACCTCCCACGTCTGCCCCCCGGCCGCCAGCGTAATCATCCGCTGCTCCCACGCCGTTTGCAGCGTAGTGGTAGCCCCAGAAACCGTCTGCCCTCCCAGTCTGACCCCCATCGAGGTTGTGCCAGGCACAATTACCTTGCTGTAATAAAACAAAGCCCCCCCACCAGCCAGCAGTAGCAAAATTGCCACCATTCCCAGCAGCAGCCCACCCAACAAAATCCATTTCCAGGGGCGGCGCACCGCCACAGGTGGCTGCGGCACACCCACCCAGATTTCGGTGGGTTGCTCCGAAACGGGCAAACGGGCGGCAGGTGGCAGTTGCCGTGCCGCGTGTGGAGATAATACATAAGTTGGGGGTGTGTTTTCTTGTTTCTGTTTCATAACACCCACATTGTAATGAAAAAGTTTTACCAAACTTGACGTTTCCTAAACCTTTTCCTATCGCTACCAACAACTTTTTGGATAACCTGACGTATATCTTGACAACGGATGAACACTCTTTTAAGATGCTCATCGTGGTTTTACATGGGGTAAAACTTATACGGTTTGTTAGGGACGCAAACAGTATACCATGAGAGTCCCGGTGGTGGCTGGACAAATGATACACAACTCATCTCCCCCTTTTTACTCATAATTTAATAGGTTAAGTTTATCCAGGCTGCATTAAACACAGAACTCTGTTCCGTGTTTCTTTGTGTTTCTCTGGGTCATTCGATGTTGTCTGTAGAGAGCAGAACGGCCGTTTCCTGCCAGGTGAGCGTCTAAAAATAACTTCCCCTTTTAGACCTGATAGGTTTGCCAAACCTGTCAAGTCTTGGCGGAACTTAATTCTGGACATTTACCAGGTGACTGTTTGGTTGCCAGGTGGCCGCTTCCTGGTTTGTCTGTTGGGAGGATTTTGTCATGTTAAGTCAAACAAGTTTGTTGTATTTATTTCTGGTTTTGGTTGGCCTGGGGGTATTTGCCCTGTTTGCCAAATCGTTGTTAGGGTTGGTTATTATTACCGAGCGTCAGGTGGGCATTGTGATTAAGAAGTTCGGCCGTTCTTTGCCAGCAGGTAAACTCGTCGCCCTCAAAGGGGAAGCCGGGTATCAGGCCGACACATTGGCCCCTGGCTGGCATCTGGGTTTTTTCCCCTGGCAATATACCGTCATTAAAGCCCCGGTCACCGTCATTCCGCAAGGGCAAATTGGTCTGGTGATGGCTGCCGATGGTATGGCGATTGATCCGGAGCGGATTTTGGCGCGGGTGGTGCCCTGCGACAATTTCCAAGATGCCCGTAAGTTCTTAATGAGCCAGGGAGAAAAAGGGCGGCAGTTAGGCATTTTGACCGGTGGTACTTATCGCATCAATACCGCACTATTTACCATTATAATGGCCGATAACGCCGAAAAATTTGGCATGAACCCCACCCAACTGCGCGTCTATAGTGTGCAACCTGACCGTGTAGGGATTGTCACCACCCTGGATGGGCAGCCGATTGATGAAGGGGAAATTGCTGGCCCCATTGTAGACGGACATAGTAACTTCCAAAATGCCCAGATATTTTTGAATAATTACGGCCGTCGTGGGTTGCAAGAACAAGTTTTACTCTCTGGTTCCTGGAACCTCAACCCCTGGTTTGTCAGCGTAGAGCAAATTCCCATGACAGAAATTCCCATCGGTCATGTGGGCATTGTTATCGCCTATGTGGGCAAGGCGCATCAAGATGTCAGTGGAGAGGCATTCAAACATGGCAACCTGGTGGAAGCTGGGCACAAGGGGGTGTGGGTCACACCGCTATATCCGGGTAAACACCCTATCAACATCCGTGTTATGAAGACAGAACTGGTGCCCACCACCAACATTGTGTTGAACTGGGCCAGCCGCACCGAATCGCACAACTACGATTCTAAACTCTCCCCCATTACGGTGCGTTCCAAAGACGGGTTCGCCTTTAACCTGGACGTGGCGCAAATCATTCACATTGGGGCGTTGGACGCGCCCAAAGTGATTTCACGGGTGGGGTCGGTGCAAAACCTGGTTGACCATGTGTTGCAACCCATTGTGGGCAACTACTTCCGCAACTCGGCGCAGGAGTACACTGTTCTGGACTTTCTCTATGCCCGTAGTGAACGGCAGCGTGAGGCCACCGAACATATTCGCCGCGCTATTGCTGCCTACGATGTACAAGCTATTGACACCCTGATTGGTGACATCACCCCACCGGCTGAATTGATGTTGACCCAAACCAACCGAAAAATTGCGGAGGAGTCACGCAAAACTTACGAGGTGCAAAAGCTGGCACAGGATCAGCGGCAAGAGTTGGTGCGAGCCACCGCAACGGCCGATATTCAGCAAGAGATGGTGCAGGCGGAACAAGGGGTACAAATTGCAGAGCTGCAAGCCAAAGCCCAAATTAAACATGCCGAAGGGGAAGCGCAAGGCATTCGTCTCAAGGCATTGGGCGAGGCGGAAGCCATCCGCAACATCGGCAAGGCCAAAGCGGAAGCCTACCGCGAAGGAGTCACGGCCTTAGGATCACAAGGGTATGTGGCTTTACAGATGATGCAAATTGTGGGCGAACAAAACGTGCGGGTGGTGCCCGATGTGGCCGTGAGTGGCACCGGGCAAGGCAGTGGCATGGTAGATGGGTTGTTAGGGTTGATGTTGCGGAACGAGACTGCTCCAAACGGCCGTCCCGCCAAACCCCAGGCTTCAAAACCGGTCACTGAATAAACACATTGTAACCACACCATTAAACCAAAGGGCGCAGAGATTCCTTTTCTCTGCGCCCTTTGTCGTGTATGGCCTTTTTGTCAGGCTATATCGTTACCACCCATTTATGTTATACTTTACTCGCTAATCACAAACAGCTAATAGCTGATAACTAATAGCTAATAGCTGATAGCTGATAGCTGATAGCTATTAGCCGATAGCCACGTTCCCAGCAGGAGAAGAGTTATGACAACTGGTACCCTCAACCCAACCCGTTTTTTGCAATATGAAAATAAACGCCTTTTGGAAGAGAACCAGACTCTCCAGGCAGAAGTTAAAAAGCTGCGCCGCATTTTGACAGCCTTATCTACGTTGCAGGAAGTTTCAGCCCATGTCAACCAACAAACGGATGTTTTGAGTTTGTTGGATCGTCTGTTGCAGGCGGCATTGGCGAGTGTGACAGCACAAGATGGTTCGTTGTTACTGGTAGATCATGACACAAAAGAGTTGGCTTTTGCGGTGGTGCATGGGGAAGTGCGAGAACGGCTCATTGGGCATCGTATTCCCATTGGCAAAGGAATCGCGGGTTGGGTGGCCCAACATGCCACTCCGGTGATGGTTGCAAATGCCCGGTTGGATACTCGTTTTTCTCCCGACGTAGACCACACGTTTCAATTTCACACACGTTCTATGTTGTGTGTGCCCATTGTATATGCCAATCAGGTAATTGGGGTGATTCAAGCCTTAAACAAGGCAAATGGTGAAGATTTTGACCCGGCCGAACTGACGCTGTTTGGGGTGGTGGCGCAACTGGTAGCAACAGCCCTACACAAAGCAGAAACGGCCGTTAATGGGGTTTAACAACTTGAACCCAGAGACACAACACACCCACATGGCCAACCCCTCAAAATTTTTATAATCACACAGCCCTTCCCCAAAAAACATGCGATATTTTTACCGTCAGCCTGCATAGATGACCAGGAGGTAAAACATCGTATGTCTGAGCAGATACAAGGCACTAAAAAACCCTGTTTCATATAAATTGTAAGCCATTTATACTTATAATGAACATACTTGGTTTCTCTGGGAACAGGGAATCTGTTTCGGCACCACCATTCACGACGTGCCAGAGAGGAGCCACGACAAGTTTGAGTGATTACCATGTGTTCTGGTACAGATTAAGTGGTTGATATGGATTTTCAATTTTCCTTCTATACGTTGCCCCTGGTAACGGCCGCTTTGTTTTCCATCCTGGTTGCTGTTTATGTCTGGCCGCGCCGCCACACCCCTGGGGCCACTGCGCTGGCCCTAATTGCCTTAGCGATTGCCGAATGGGGATTGGGGTATGCGCTGGAAATTGCCGGGGCTAATCTGGCAACCAAAGTTTTCTGGGGCAAAAGTCAATACCTGGGCATTGTTTCGGCTCCTTACTTCTGGCTGTTATTTGCCCTAACCTATACCAGACAGGGAAAACAGTGGAACCCCCGTTGGATGAATTGGTTGACCCTGCTGCCCATCACCACGCTAATTTTGCTTTTTACCACCGAACAACACGGTTTGGTGTGGGCAGAAATGTCTGTCAGGGAGGCGGGCGGTTTTTCTGTCTTGGGGGTGATTTATGGCCCCTGGTTTTGGGTACATTTTGCCTATTCCTACATTTTTATGTTTGTGGGAACGGCCGTTATGCTCAACACCCTGCGCCACATGCAAGGATTATACCGCGCCCAGATAGTCGCTTTGCTCTTGGGCATCCTCTCCCCCTGGGTCGGTAACGTCATTTACTTTTCCGGTTTAAGCCCCATTCCAGAACTCGACATCACCCCCTTTGCCTTCACCATCACAGTGACCATGTTAACCTGGGGCATTTATGGTTATCGCCTGGGAGACATAGCCCCCATTGCCCGCGATCTGGTCATTGAAGGAATGCGGGACGGCATGATTGTTTTGGATAGGCGTAACCGTGTAGCCGACCTGAACACAGCCGCCGCACACATGATCGGGGTACCTGCCGCAGAAGCCATTGGCAAGATGTTTGCCGACCTGCTCAGCCCCTGGCCCCACCTCAGTGAGCAGTTCCAAAATGTGGTCGAAGCCAGCGGGGAAATTTTTATTGGCGAAGGAGAAGCCAAACGACGGTACGAAGTGCGAATTTCTTCTTTATTCGACCAACAAAAACACCCCATTGGGCGGGTCATCACCATTCAAGACATTAACGAAACCCCCACCCCCCCCTTACGTTTTGCCGTGCGGGAGACCCCCCAGCCAATGTTGGCTGGAATCGAAACCAGCCACAAATTAGATAGTATCGTTTCAAACCCCATCCTGAAACGCCTGAAAGATTTTCTCATTATCCCACCAAAAACAGATATTGAGGTGCCTTTTGGGGTCAACCCGTTCTGGAACCAAACGATAGAACGAGGGTTTACCTTCATCCTGCGGACTTCCGCCTTTCTGGGCAGCATCGCCCTTATTTTCACCTTTCCCTATTTGGGAGGTTTTAGCAACCCGGTCAATTTCATTTTTTCCGTAATTGTTATTTTGTTATGGCTCTTGGGGTTGTTACGGAGCATTCCTTTCCATTTCAGAACCACCCTTTTGTTATGCCTGGTTTATGTTTTAGCCTTTGTAGAAACTGCTACTTATGGCTACTCGGTGGAAAGTTTTACCTTTTTCCTGACCTTTATGGTGTTGGCGGCCCTGCTGGCAGAGGCGAAAGGCGGGTTGATTGCTCTGTTTGTGGGATTGGTAACCATGAGTATTTTTGGCTGGCAGATTGGGCAAGGAAACTTTATCCCGATTGGCCTTCGCAATGATCCTCCCGTTTTGCCCACAATTCAGGCAGCTACCAGTAGTATGTTGGTGTTTGCGGCTAGTGGGAGTTCGCTGGTAACGGCCGTTATTCTCCTCATGCACAGCTTAAATAAAGCCTGGCAGATGGAAAACCAGGCCCTCAACCTCTTCCAACAAGAACGAGACCTGCTCGAACAACGTGTCACCGAACGCACCCGCGCCCTGGCAGAAGCCCGCGACCAGGCCATCAAAAGTAACCACGAACTACAAAAATACTTCCTGGCTATCCAGCAAAGTGGCAATACCATCTTTATCACCAACGCAGAAGGCACTATCGAATACGTCAACCCCAAATTTGAAGAACAAACCGGTTACTCCTTCCAGGAAGCCGTAGGCCACACCCCGCGCCTGCTAAAATCGGGCGAACAAAAATCACAATTTTACGCCAATCTGTGGCAAACCATCCGTTCCGGGCAAATATGGCATGGCGAATTTCAGAACCAACACAAAAACGGCTCCCTGTTTTGGGAATCTGCCACTATCGCCCCGGTAGTCAACCTGGAGGGAGAAATCACCCATTACGTCGCTATCCAGGAAGACATTACCGCCCAACGAGAGCTACAAGAAAAACTCAAACAACAAAACCAATACCTCTCCATCCTGCACCAAACCACCCTCAACCTGCTCAATCGGCAAAACCTGAAAGAGCTATTACAAGCCGTCGTTGAACGGGCCTGTTTACTGCTCGATGCCCCTATGGGCGAAATCATGCTCAAAGAAGATGAGTACATGGTGGTGCGAGCCTACACCAAAGAACACACTTTTCTGGCAGAGGAGCGCACCGACCGCCAAACCGCCAAACTATCCTGGAAAGCCCACGATACTGGCAAACCAGTGGTATTGGAAGATTACATCGCCTGGCCTGAGCATCGTCCCATTTTTGATGACAATCCCCTGTACGCTGTGGCGGTCATCCCGGTTATGGTAGGAGAGGCGTGTATTGGAGTTTTGTCTTTGGGGCGCACACAACCACGTTACCCATTCAACACGGAACAGATTGAAACGGGTGTTTCATTTGCCCAGTTAGTGGCTTTAGTGATAGACAATGCCAATTTATATGACTCTGCCCTAAAAGAAATTGAAGACCGAAAACGGGCTGAAGTTTCCCTCCAACGCATCAACCAGGAACAAAAAACGCTCACTTCCCTACTGCAAATTAGCATGGAACCCGCCCCACTGAACGATTTGCTTCCAGCGATGTTGCAAGAGATTTTGTCTATTTCCTGGTTAGACCCGGCTACCCAGGCTGGCATTTTCCTGGCAGAAGAGCCAACAAAACCTTTGGTGCTTAAAGCCCATTACAACCTCAATAAACATCAGCAGACGTTTGCCAATGGGGTGGAGGATGAACAGCATTACAGCATTCCAATTCTGTCGCGACAAATTTTGTTGGGGATGATTGTTTTGTATTTACCAACTGACTGCCCCAAAACGGAAAAGGATAAAAGCTTTTTGCAGGTTGTGGCAAATACATTGGCTGGCATTATTGAGCGAAAACGGGCGGAGGCGCAACTGGCTGTGGCGCGTGACCAGGCGTTGGAAGCCAGTAACTTCAAAAGCCAATTGCTGGCAAAGGTGAGCCACGAATTACGCACGCCGTTGGGGGCTATTCTGGGGTATAGTGAACTTTTGCAAGATGAAGCCTTTGGCCCCCTGTCGGCGCGGCAAAAACAAATTACGGGGGAAGTGATTGAAAGTACCCACTATTTGACGGCTCTGGTGAGCGAGTTGTTGGATGCTGCCCGCTTTGAAGCCAGTAAAACACAGTTACATGTGGATGCGTTTGCACCTGGGGTGCTGTTGCAACAGGTGGAAACAAAAATGTCTGTTTTGGCCCAGCGCAAGAAGTTGACCTTTGCGACGCATTTGTCGCCGGAATTACCAACGGTTTTGTATGGGGATGAACGACGTTTGCAGCAGTTGTTGGTTAATTTGATTGGTAATGCCATCAAGTTTACCAAGAAAGGGGAGGTGAAGGTGAGCTTTTTCCTGGCAAATGCGGCCCAGTGGGGAATACAGGTGGCGGATACTGGCCCTGGGATTCCAAAAGAGGCGCAAACTTATATTTTTGAGCCATTTCGCCAGGTGGATGGCTCGATGACTCGTGAACATCGGGGGACAGGGTTGGGGTTGTCTATTGTGAAGCAGTTGCTTAGTTTGATGAAGGGGGAGATTGCACTGGAGAGTGAGGTGGGGAAAGGGAGTATTTTTACAGTGTTGTTACCAGTGTTAGCCCCACAAGAGGCGGTATTAGAGGGAAAATGAATCGGCCGTTAGCGATGATTATCGAAGACGATCCCAAATTAGGGGATATTTTTGTGTTGGCGATGGAGGCTGCCGCGTTTGAAACTATCCTGATTATGGATGGTGAGTCGGCTCGCACTCAATTGGCTGAAATAGTGCCAGCAGTGATTGTGTTGGATTTACATTTGCCTTATGTGTCTGGCTCGGAGTTGTTGCAAGAAATTCGGACGGATGAGCGGCTGGCAAAAACGCAGGTGATTCTGGCAACGGCCGATGCTTTGTTGGCGGAGCAGTTGCGGGAGAAATCGGATACGGTTTTGCTCAAACCCATCAGCCCGGTACAA
>CAZPEJ010000115.1:7834-10821 GCA_964585465.1 uncultured Ardenticatenaceae bacterium | reverse complement strand
TATCCAGAGCAATGCCCCCACAATAATCATAATGATCGCCTAAACCCCCGCACCAATTTATGTCACTTGTCAGTAATTCTTCAAGGGAGCCACCTAAAAAGGTACTGTATTCCAAAATTTGCCCATTGGCTGAAAGTTTGCTCACAAACCAATCATTTTCCCCACCCAAAACAGGTTGGGCCGCATTGACAACAGGAAAGGATGTAGACCTTGTAACACCCCAAATATAAGCTTTGCCAGCATTATCTACGGCAATATCTATTCCCACATCCCACTGCGAATGGCCTAAATAAGTGCCATAAAGAGGTGGGCCACTGAGCGCGTAGGCCGACAACTTAACAACAAAAGCATCAGGTGTATACTCTTGTGTTGACCAGTTGAAATTACACCCTCCATCACTGCCACAAGAATCATCATACACATTTGCTGTGATATGAAAACTATTGGCATCAGACGTAGTAGAACCAACAACATAAACATCGTTGACGTTATTGAGTGCGATACCATACCCATAATCATCACCTTCTCCCCCTAGATAACTGCTGTATATCATTTGTCCAGAGGGGTTTAGAATAGAAAGCACAGCATCCCACTCCCCACCTCCATGGGTTGCCTGAAGAGGGCCACCTGCCGTAGGAAAATCTGATGAACTTGTTTCTCCGGTAATATAGATATGTTCATTGTTCCCAACAATTAAATCAAAACCAGTGTCCCACTCAATACCCCCATAAGTTGTCTCAAAAACGAGATTCCCCTCGTTGTTAAATTTAGAAACCAATATATCTCCTGTGTCACTAGCCCCATGCCCTGGCACGCGGCTTACCACATAAACTTGACCATTGCTATCTACACTCATTCCTAATCCTATTTCTGAATTAGATAAGGTGGTTTGATAAATAATAGCGGGGTCAATGATTAACGGGAAATGGGGGTTGTATGCCGCTACTGCAAAAGAAACCATACCATCTGGATGCAATTGATAGGTCGTGGTCACAGGAATATGCTGGTCATTGATTTCTTGCCAGGCGATGGGGGCCGACTCGGTAATCACATAGCTTTCTTGCAATTCCGTCATCAAGGTGATTTGCAAATCTCCACTACTATCTAAAACAACACTGTCTGCCCCTTGATACCGCCATTGGATTTGCGCGGGGTCTGCTCCCGGAGCAACTGTATAAGTCCCTTTTAATCCGTTTTGATTGGCTTGATAGGTTAGATGGATACCAGGGTAAAGATTTTGGTACTCGATAGCTGTATAGGTAGAAAGGTTTGTCTGCCATCGGGAAGGGTCATTTCCCAGGTAGTAGTTGGCTTTGCCAGCCAACGGGGTGGTGCCAGTGACGGTGGCAGATGGATTGACACCCTGGAACTGTAGTTGCAAGGTTGTGGCGGGTAATAGAGGCATTAACTGCTCGGAACGATCTGATGGCGTAGCGGCTGTAGAAGGATGTGCCGCAAATGTTAATTCAACTTGATTGATAGCAAACGAGAGTTGTTGACCTGGTAAATGTATTTCAAATTGGGTTATTGTGTCTGTTTGCCCGGCATTTGGCACAAAATAAGGGGTAAACGAAATGTTTTGGTGATGGGTATCTGGCAAAACAGAAGATGTATGGGCTATAGAACTTGTGGGGTTGAATTTGTTTTCTTTGGTATCTGTTCTCACCTTAAATAGGGATACTGTGGATGCTGAATAACCGGGTTGGACATTTAGCCCAACCAATATAATAAGAAGACAACATAAATAAATCGGCCGTTTTCCAAACATGTTTCCTCCAAAACCCAAACTGTAACAGAATTTGTTGGTGACAACAGGGTGAGCACAATGAATAACGGCCGATTATACCGCACTTATTTTTTTTTTTTGACAAATTTATGCTTGTCCGCAACTGGAGGGGTGGTAGGGATGCAACGATATAGACATACGATGTGGCATTCTTTGCCTACTTTGCGGTTAAATCCCAGAGAGGCTAAACAGTTATCGTCTGTTTATAAAATCCGCTGCCCTAATAACGAAGCAGCGAGTTCTACGGCTAATTCGGCCGTGCGGTTCATTTGATCCAGGATGGGGTTGATTTCTACAATATCTAATGATTGTACCCGGCCGCTATCACTCAAAATTTCCATCAACAGATGTGCTTCTCGATAGGAAAGCCCCCCCGGAACCGGGGTGCCAACACCCGGAGCCTCGTCTGGTTCCAGGCTGTCCATGTCCAGGCTGACATGAATACGTGGCAAGTGGCGCAAACGGTCTAGGGCCTGGCGGGCGATGGCGGCCATACCTAGTTCATCTACATGGCGCATGGTATACACACTCACCCCGCTTTGTGCCAGCCGTTCTTTTTCCCCCGTATCCAGGTCCCGAATGCCAATTTGCACAATTTGGGTGGGGTGAATCTTGGCCCCTGGATACCCAATGTTTAATAGAGTTTCTGGGCCATCCCCCACCAGAGCCGCCAGGGGCATCCCATGGATGTTGCCGCTGGGTGAGGTTTCTGGGGTGTTGTAATCGCCGTGAGCATCTATCCAGATGACCCCCACTGGCTCTTTCTGGGCGGCGGCAGCCACCGACCCCATGCTCAAGCTGTGATCACCACCCAGGAAAATATCAAAATCCCCTTCGGCAATGTATTGACAGGCCATCTCAAAGATGTTTTGGCAGGCGGTGGCGACTGTTTTGATGCGTCGGGTTTTGCCGATAACAATATCTTCTTCGGGGTTGGGCACGGCAATGTTGCCCTGGTCGTGAACTTTGTGCCCCAGGCGTTCGAGCCGGCCCTGTAATCCGGCGTACCGCACGGCACTTGGCCCCATATCTACCCCGCGCCGGCTTTGTCCTAAATCCATCGGTACACCAATGATCCGAATGTTTCGTTTTTGCATGGTGGTCATCCTGTTTTGAAGTGTGTGGGAGTAATTTACCGCAAAGGGCGCAAAGGACGCAAAAAGTAGACTTTAGTTTGTAGTAACCGCTTCAGCGGTTTGGA
>CAZPEJ010000115.1:4790-7734 GCA_964585465.1 uncultured Ardenticatenaceae bacterium | reverse complement strand
GCAAAGGACGCAAAAAGTAGACTTTAGTTTGTAGTAACCGCTTCAGCGGTTTGGATGACTAAAGTTGTTACGATGAACTTATTTCTGGGCGTTTGCCAAATTTACAGTTGCCAGGTGTGGCGGATGTGGGAGAGGAGGTGGATGGCCCGGGTGATGCGGGTTTTGTTTTCTGGTTTGTTGGGCCACAAGCTGGCCCCGGAGGGGTGGGGCAGGGGAAGGATGAATCGGCCGTTTTCCCTTTCCGTCACGGTTTGTAATACGCTGCCAGGGGTGTGTAACCATTGCCCATCAGCCAGATTAAAGTTGACCGGGTGAGTCATCACGGCAGGCGGGAAATAAACGGCCGTTCCAATGACCTCTTCTAATTTTGCCCTGGCTGGGAACAACAGCTTGATGGCTAACCCACCTACCAAAAGGATCAAACGTGGGTTGACCAGGGTAACTTCCTGCTGCAAAAACGGCCGACACCATACCTGCTCTTCTTTACTGGGCACCCGGTCACCTTTGCCGTTGCCGCTGGGGCCGGGGTAACATTTGGTAACGGCCGTCATGTAATGGCGCGCTCTAAAATCTGCTTCCTGCCAACCTGCTTCCCCCAACCATTGGAACAAACGGCGACCACTGCCAGCGTTAAACGGCCGTTTCACCTGCCCCTCCGTAATGCCCGGAGCCTGCCCAATCAACATCACCTGCGAATCGGAACGGCCGCTAAAAACCGCTCCTGGCACAATCGAATACCCCCCGTCCAGACAACGGCGACAACCCCGCATTCGGGCATGAAGGTCAGCTAACGAATCTTCACGCTTCAAATTTTAATCCCCAAGGTGACAATACAGAGACACAGAGTAAGACCCAGAGAGGTCAAAATCAAAACCTTTTCCCCTATTTTTGCTCTCTGTTCCAAACCCTCCCACTACTGAGTACCAGTTACTGTTTACTGTTTACTGCTTACTGTTTACTGTTTACTGTTTACTGCTTACTGTTTACTGCTCCTAAATACCCGTCAACTTTTCAAACCGATCCACATCTGCTCGCAACACATCCATGCTG
Organism: uncultured Ardenticatenaceae bacterium; assembly: GCA_964585465.1. Taxonomy (GTDB): domain Bacteria; phylum Chloroflexota; class Anaerolineae; order Promineifilales; family Promineifilaceae; genus CAZPEJ01. The sequence continues at coordinate 6,684 of CAZPEJ010000115.1, read as the reverse complement.
CCCTGCCAAAAATCGGTGGAACGAGTGTCAATGCCAAACCGGGCTGCCAATTCTGCCGCTTCGCTCATGCCGGTCATGGAAAGCAGGTCATCGTAACCTGCTTTGAAGGCTTCTGGTTCAGCCTGGTAGCGAGCATATAACCCCAGGCCAAAGAGCAGACCAAAGGTGTAGGAGAAGTTGTAGAAGTTGGCGACGTAGGGGTGGGGAATGTATACCCAACGGTAAGGGAAGAGTTTGTCGGGATCAATGGCATCTCCGAGGGTTTCTTTCTGAACGGCCGTTGCCAGGTCATATAACTCCTCGACAGATAAATCACGCTGTTTACGTCGCTCAAAGAGGCGTTGCTCGAACATAAAATCGGCCGTTGCCCCCAGAACAACCCGCGAGGCATATTCCAGCAGGCCGTCAATGATGATAAGTTGGTTTTGGGAATCGGCCGTTTTCAGAGCGGCATTTTCCACAATTTTCTGGCAAAACGTACTGGCTGTTTCGGCCAATGTCAAGGGCATATTCCGCTGTAAATAGGTGCGATGTGCCAGATTCAAATTGTGATAAGCGTGACCTAACTCATGGGCCAGTGTGCCAACCTCGGTAAAACCAGCCTGATAATTGAGCAAAATGCGAGAATTCCCCTTTTCCAACCACATACAAAACGCCCCTCCCCGTTTGCCGTCGCGCGGGCCTACATCCACCCAGTTTTCACCAAAAGCTCGTTTTGCCAGACCACTCAATTTAGGGGAGTAGGTATCAAACTGCTGCACAATAAACGTTTGTGCTTCATCATAAGACCAGGTTTGGTTGCTTTGCCCCAATGGCACCAGGCGGTCATACCAGGCCAAGACCGGCAGACCCAACACTTTGGCCCGCGCCTTCAAATACCGTTGAAAATCCGGGAAGGCGGCACGGGTAGCATCGTGCATGGCTTCCAACGTCGCCTGGTCAATGGCACTGTTAAATAACACTTCATCCAACGGGGAGTCCCAGCCACGCCGTTTGCTAAGAGCCAGGCTTTCCCCTTTGAGGGCATTCAGGGCGGCTGCCATTGGCACAGTGGCCGCTTTTAAGGTTTCGGTGATGGCTTCGTAGGTGTGGCGGCGCACATCGCGGTTGGGGTGATAAAACAGGTTCATGGCTGCGGTCAGGGGCATTTGGGGCGGGTAGCCTTCCAGCTCCAGTTTTACCATGAGTTGGGAACTATAGGTGTTGGACATGAGGTACCAACTGCTACTTCCTGTGAGGCGCAATTCGGCTGCCAGGGCTTCCTCGGTGGGTGACATGAGGTGTTTGGCTTCTTCGTGGGCGCGACGTAGCATAAAGGCATGGGCCTGGGCAATGGCGGAGTGTTGGATGAGGTTTTCGACATCTAACGACCCTAACCAGGCGGTGAGGCGTGTACCCAGGACAGAGAGTTGGGCCATGTGTTGCTGTAACTCGCTGTTTTTGGCCTGGGCCAGATTGTTGCGGGTATCGGCGGCGATGGTGCCAGCCAGGTAGGCCATCAGGGTGTAGACCTTTTCCATGCTACTGTTAAATTGGGTGATGATGGTCTCGAAGGTGGGTAAAACGGCCGTATTTGGCGGGACACTCTCTAGCCGGTTGATGCCATGTTCATCAAAAAGCTGGATTAAATCCGCGATAGTTTGCAGGGTATTTTGAAAACCAGCCTCAAATTCGGCCGATTCTAAACTGGGGTAGACAGCAGTAAAATCCCAACGCGGTAAATCTTGCATCGTTTTCCTCGTATGGTGAAAGAATTAGGTAAATATCTAACGTGTTAGTTTAGCGGGTTTTACTGGCTTCGCAAATAGGGGATGGTAAACAAACACGGTTTTTCAGGAATCAACGATTCCCGTACCGTAGGCGCGAAATCCTTTTCGCGTTCCGGTCACCAGGG
>CAZPEJ010000115.1:0-4690 GCA_964585465.1 uncultured Ardenticatenaceae bacterium | reverse complement strand
TTGGAAATCGCGGCTACTGCTTTGATAGGAAGCGCGATTTGGAAATCGCGGCTACAAAGTGGATTGCTGAAAACCCTGAAATAAGAAGTTGTCAACGATTCCCGTACCGTAGGCGCGAAATCCTTTTCGCGTTCCGGTCACCAGGGAAGCGCGATTTGGAAATCGCGGCTACTGCTTTGATAGGAAGCGCGATTTGGAAATCGCGGCTACTACTTTGATAGCGCGATTTGGAAATCGCGGCTACTGCTTTGATAGCGCGATTTGGAAATCGCGGCTACTACTTTGATTGAGGTTTTTGCTTGATCTCTTTGACGACCCAAATCCCCTCCATATCGGGCAGGGCTAAAAACAACCCTGGCTAAAACCAGTTGACGACGACCAACCCATCATCCCTAATCTGCTGGCAGAGAAAACTCTATCAGGATGGGGGTGTGGTCTGAACCTAGGGAGGGGCCGGTTTGGAACTGGTGGATGGTGATGCCGGGGGAAACCAGGGCATGGTCAATGGGGATAAAGGGCCAGGGGGTGGGCCAGGTGGGTTGAATGCCAAAATGGATTCGGCCGTTTTGCAGTCCACTTTCCTGGTTAAACTGACGAAAAACGGCCGACCATGGGGTGGTGTTCAAATCTCCCAGCAACAAAACAGGGGTGTTTTGTCGGGCAATAAACTGGGCCAGGTGGTGGAACTGTTGTTGTTGCAGCAGGCTGTTTTCTGGGCGCACTGGCGAGTTGGGGTGGGCGGCGATCAGGGTGAGGGGTTGCCCATTGAACAGGAGTTGGACAACAGCAGACGGCCGTTCCACATCAGCTACTTGAGAGGTTTGTACAAATGGGTGACGGCTGAAGATAACCCGCGACTCATGCCCCTTAAAATAGGCGCGGTGGACATAGGGGTATTCTGCTTCCAGGGGTTTTAGAGCGGTTAATTGGGCATCGGTGGTTTCTACCAGCACGAAAAAGTCGGGCTGGTTGGTTTGAATGAAGGTAATGAGTGGGTCAACGGATGGGTTTTCGTAATGAATGTTGTAGGAAACGGCGCGATAAACAGGGCTGGCAACGGCCGATTCTGGCAACGGCCGATACATTGGCAAAATAACCCATCCATTCAGCAGAGCAAAAAACGTTGCCACACCAGCCATTCGGTAACGGCGACGTAAGAGGAAAAAAACGGCCGTTCCCGTCAACCCCAACACATACAACACCCGAAAATGGCTGGTCAGGTCAAACGGCCAACCCCAATGACCCCAAAACCCTGTGAGGGTGGCGAGTGCTAACACAACAAACAGGAAAACGATAGAACCTCGGTGGTGTTATTCGATAATTTTTAATTCGCGTAAAATGTCTACGGTTGACGGCAAAGGAACCGCCCATAACCACGCCGTTTGTAACCAGAAACCAGGTAAGATGCGGGAATGGTAACGGCCGTTTGTATCTGCTGGAACCAGTTGATAACGGCCGTTCCCATCCAACTGGTAAAACTCTGCCTGCGAACGGGCCGGGTCTATCAGCCAGTATTCAGGAATAGCGGCCGTTTCATAGGCCAGGAACTTTTCCCCCCGGTCGCGGCCAATACTCTCTGGTGAGATGACCTCTATCACCAAATCAGCCGGGCCATTCAAATAAGTTGCTCTCAGTCGTTTTTTGTTTTGGGTAGCTATAAATAATAAATCTGGTTCAGGGCCATAATTTTTCAACTTCATCTTAAAAGGAGCTGTCACCAAAACGCCTAAATTTTGTTTTTCGACAAACAATCCAACAATTTGTGTTAAAAACCCAACAATTAGTTGGTGTTTCAAAGATACCGGACTCATAAATATCACATCTCCATTGATCCATTCAGCAGAAACATCTTCATCTACCCATTCAATGAAGGCTTCAAAGGTGGGAAGTTTGGGGGGTAAATCGGCCGTTTTTTGCAGCGCACGCAAGACATCCTGGCGCAAACGGGGTTCCATCGCCAACCGACGGGGCAACGCAGATAGGATTTGCTCTTCTAAATCGGCCGTTTCTATGGTCTCGGACATCTTTCACTCCTCCAGCCCAGCCAGATGATCCCCCACACTACCCGCTTCGGCCGTTATCTCTTTTTCATACTGGCTTACCAGTTCCCGCCGTAACACCTTGCCGATGAAACTGCGGGGGAACTCCTTGACAAAAATAACCAGGCGCGGCACCTGTTTGGGCGGCAGGCGGCGTTGGCAAAAGGCAATAATCACTTTGGCGGGTAGTTTGGTGCGATCTTTCAAGCTGACAAAGGCAATCGGTTGGTTGGCAATGGCAATCACCACGACTTCATTGACCTCTGGAATTTCATAAATTACCTCTTCCACATCGCGGGGGAAGGCTGGGGCATCTTCATCTTGCCACATGTCCTGGCGGCGGCTGATAATTTGGAAATACCCATCCTCGTCCATGCGAGCGATGTCGTTGGTATGTAGCCACCCTTCTTTGTCAATAACGGCCGTTGTTGCTGCCAGATCGTTCCAATACCCCACCATCACTTGGGGGCCGCGCACCACCAGTTCACCAATTTGCCCCGGCAGGAGCGGACGGCCGTTTTTCAGGCTGACAATGCGGGCTTCTGTGCTGGGCAGGGGCACCCCAATGGAGCCAACTTTGTTTCGGCCGTTAATGGGGTTCGAGTGCGTGACCGGGCTGGCCTCACTCAATCCATACCCTTCTACCAGTTTGCCTTTGGTCAACTTCTCAAACGCTTCTTTCACCTCAATAGGCAACGGAGCCGCCCCGCTGATGCAGGCGCGAATGGAATCTACATTAAATTTTCGCACCCCAGGAAAATTGTTGATAGCCACATACATCGTGGGCACGCCCGGAAACAGCGAGGGTTTGTATCGGCGGATAGTTTCTAACACTTCCTCGGTCTTAAAAGTGGGCAGCAACACCATACTGGCCCCAAAACTGACCGCTACATTCATAGCACTGGTCATGCCATACACATGGCTAAATGGCACCACACACAAAAATACCTCTTTGCCGTCCTGGGCATTGGGCAACCAGGCGCGAATTTGCATGGTGTTAGCCACCAGGTTGCGGTGGGTGAGGGTGACACCTTTGGGGTGGGCGGTAGTGCCACTGGTGAACTGGATAACGGCCGTTTCTCCCGGCTCCACCTTGACCGGGGGGGGCTGTGGTGAACGTTGCCGCAACAGGGGTTTCCACAAAAAATCCCCCTGGCTGATGGGCTGGCGCAGGCGATGTCCCTCCTGTTGCTCCCGCCGCAGGGTAAACAACACTCCTTTCCACCAGGGTAAATAATCTTTGATATTGGCAAAAATAACATGGCGCACGTTGCTTCTGGCTTTGACGATAACGGCCGTTTCCTGGAACTTTGTCAATGTCACCAACAACTCTGCCCCGGCCAGTTCCGCCTGCCGGGCAACTTCTTCCCCCTTTGCCAACGGGTTTGCCATCACCACCACCCCACCCAGCCGCAAAACCCCAAAAAAGGCAATGACCAATTGGGGCACGTTGGGCAACAACAGCATCACACGAGTGCCCTTCACAACGCCCAGGGCTTGCAGGGCATTGGCAAAACGGTTCGATTGGGCACTGAGGGTGCGATAGAGCAGGGTGCGCCCCATAAAATGAATGGCCGGACGAAAGGGGAACCGCCGCCATGCCCGATCCAACAGGCGAGTGAGGGGAATGTGTGGCACATCAATGGAAGCGGGCACGGCCGATTCATAGCTGGCTATCCAGGGGCGTTCGGCCAGCAAATTGCCCCGCCCGTCCCCGTCTGCTTCACGCCAACGAGAAAACTGGGAAACGGCCGTTTCGGCCTCTATAAACCGTTCAATGGCCCGGTTCACCGCTTCCCGCCGTTCCAACATCACCATGTGTGCCGACACCCCGACGTTAATAACTTCTGCATCGGGGATAAGTTCACCGACTCGTTCAAAGGCGGATTGGGGCAATACCCGGTCTTTGTTGCCCAAAATGACCATGGTGGGCATTTTCAAAGCTGGAAATTTGTCCCACCCACGCCATTGTCGCAGGTTATGTAAATACATTTGCCGCATGGAACGTAGTGAGGCTTCAACGGTGCGATTGGCAATGGGTTGTAAGAAGCGGATGGCGGTATCGGGCAGGTTAAAGAGGGCGCGGAAGGTGGGATTGATGTTGTACTCTCCGGCCCCGGCAATCAAAATCAGGCGGCTGACTCGCTGGGGAAAGGTGTAGGCGTATTCGGTGGCAACTGCTACGCCGAAGGAGTGGCCGATGAGGACAATGGGTTGGGTAATGTGCAGGTGTTGGAGAACGGCCGTTATATCTGCCATCAGCCGCTCCATGTGATACCCATTATCGGGGCGAGACGAACGGCCGTGTCCACGTATGTCCAGGGCAATGACACGGTTCTGGCTGGCAAACTCCTCTATTTGGTAACGCCATTGAGTGGCCCGGCCACCAAACCCATGCAATAAAAACAGGGTGTGAAGCGGCCGTTCTGGAGCCACATCAATGAAACTCACCCGCACCCCCGGCTCCACCTCTACTTCTTCACGATATAGTTCCAGGTCTAGTTGCACATTGTCTCCAGGATTTATTTAGCTGAAGATACGGCCGTTAGGAATGAAAATTAAACAACTTATACAACGGAGATTGGAGATTGGAGATTAACAACTGGTTAATCTCTCATCTCCATCAAAATAAAAGTTATTGACGGCCGAAT
>CAZPEJ010000114.1:0-10896 GCA_964585465.1 uncultured Ardenticatenaceae bacterium | reverse complement strand
CCAACCGCCTCGCCCTATTGAACCCCAGGCGAAAGCGGTAAAATGAGAATTGCTGGAAAAAAACTCGGTTTCGGTCACACTTGCATTACGCATCTTCCAACTGCATCTGCGAAATCCGATAAACTTCTTCCAGCGTAGCCCCCCGCGCTTTTTCCAGCCGTTCAATCCGTTTTTGGAACTGGCTGAGGGCATAATCGGTAAACAGGTTTTCTTGCAGGCCAAAGGGGGCCGGGTCATAACAGGCAAATACATCCCCAATCACCCCTAGGGCCGGGGTGAGCAGGGTGTTCATGGTCTCTTCCAACACTTGCCACAACTCACCATCTGCTGCCATGAGGCGAGAAAGCAGGAAGATGCCATAGGCGATGTGGCGAGATTCGTCTTGTTTCAGCAGGGCGATCCCTTTTTGTTGCCCAGGCAGGATGTTGTGCTGCTGCAACACAGTGAAGTAGGCGTGGTACCCTGTTTCTGCCAGCATCCCTTCCACAATCATGTTGTAGGTGACAGAGGCGCGCACCTGGGCGGCGGGGGAGGGGTCATGGCGCAGGTTGCCCAATGCCTGGGGCAGGGCTTCATAAAAGAGGGTACGATAATTGGGGGTGAAGTAGGAGGTGAGATCGGCCGTTTTCCCCACCACCTCCGTAATAAATCGGTTAAAAAAGTCAGTATGTTTCGCCTCCTCAAATAAAAAGGTGGTGAGAAACATCTCCTCTTCCAACCGCCCCTCCTGGGCTATCACCTGAATCAACGGCAACAAATCCAGGGTCACGGCCTCCTCCCCAGCCTGGAACAAAGCCGTCAGGCGCAGCAAAATATCCTGCTCCTCCGGCTGCAACCGTGCCCAATCGGCCCGATCCTGGTGAAAATCAATATCCGACGGATTCCAAACCCCCAGCCGTTTGGCCTTTTCATAAAGGCGCATCGGCGGGGTATTGCGCTGTAAACCGCGTGTGGTACTACTAAAAGATTGATGTATCATACGATTTTGGCCCTTGTTAAAATTTTTGGGGTCTACTGGCTTCAACATATCACACTGAACGGAATAAAAAGTCCCGTTCAGTCAATTAAGCGGGATGTTTTCTCCTTCGGTGTTACTCAAGGTCAGCATGGTAATGATTCCCTTCCCGTAACATCCGGTAGCACCCTTAATGTTAAATCGTAAATTGTAAATCGCAAGTCATAATTATGAGGTGGTAGATGAATATCCCCAATCCTGGCTCTCATCTGGATCATATGATGCGGCAAACGCGCCAACATCATGTGCAATTAAGTTCGATGGCTGATGTGAAGGCGAATATGATGATTACGCTGGCGGCATTGGTAACTACGTTTTTGCTCAACAATGTACAAGACCCGTTGCTGCGCTGGCCCGCCCTGACGATGATTTTTTTCTGCCTGCTCACCATTTTGTCTGCCGCCTACGCCGCCATGCCCAAAGTGGATTTCACAAAACGGCCGAATCTGGATGACCCCGATTGTAATATCCTCTTTTTTGGTAACTTCATGAACCTGGATTATGACGAGTTCCGCGACGTGATGGAAAAAACCATGAGCGACCCCAACAAAGCGTATGAAGCCCAGGTGCGTGAAGTATATGAGCTAGGTGTGTTTCTAGGGCACAAAAAGTACCGCTACGTGCGCCTGGCTTACCTCTTTTTTATCGCGGGTTTTGCCGTCAGTGCGTTAGTGCTGGTGGCGGTGGAGGTGTTAAACGTCTTTTAATAAAACCACACCGTAAACATTTATGGGTTCGGGATTTCTCGCGCAGAGGCGCAGAGACGCAGGGAAAAACCCTGTTTACAGGGTGTCGTTTTTAGCACGGCTGCTTTAGCACCGTGCCTGTTTACAAGGTGTTGTTTCCAACACGGCCGTTTTAACACCATGCAAGGATACTATGCAAAAACAGACAGAGTTTCCAAATTTCACCAGTCGAAAAGTTATATTTTTCTACCTCGTGGGCTGTTTTTTGGTGGCGTGTGGAACAACCGAACCAACGGCCGTTCCCACCCGTGCAGGTGTGACAGAGGTGTTAGCTCCCACTGTGACATTGATGGGGGAAACGGCCGTTTCTGCCAACCCCATCCCCCCCACCTGGACACCTCCCCCGTTTATCCTGGGGGTTGAGTCAAACAACCCCAACCAGCCCGTTGCGGGTGTTCCCACCTATACCCCCTTCCCCATCGCCACCTACACCGCAGTGCCACCACGCCCCTCGGCAACGGCCGTTATCCCCACCACCGATCCCGCCACTTTACCTTCTGCCACCCCGCTGGGACTCGCTACCACCCCGCCCAACCAAACCTCCGGCCCCAACCTGCTGCCCAATCCCTCCTTTGAAGAAGGGTGGTACCACCCCAACAACATCCCAGAGCTACAAATCCCCAACAGTTGGGCATTTGAATGGGAGGAAGGGCCAACAGGGTTTGGGAATCAGACGTGGGATGTGTGGGTGAGGCCAGAGGTGCGTGTATTGGAGGATATTCAGTTGCCAGCCGCCGAACGGCCGTTATTCATTTACGAGGGTGATTACACCGTCAAAGTCTTCAAAGGGTACGGAGCCATCAGCTACCGCCTCACCACCCTGCTCAACCTGACCCCCGGCACCTACCGCCTGAAAGTCAACCTATACCCCGATTTAATCATGGGGTACACCGGCGACGGGCAAAAAATTTGGGCAGATGACCCCCTCTCTGGAGACGTTAAACTGCTGGCCGGGGCCACCGAAACCGGCTGGATGTTACCCACCTTTGGGCAAAAAAACAGTTACACCCTCATTTTTACCGTCAGCCAACCCCAAACCATGATGGTCGGAGTTGCCATTCGCGGCCGTTTTGCCATTAACAACAACGGCTGGTTTTTAGATAACTTTTCGCTCCATCGGTTGGGCGGGTAGTGACGGTACGAGGTGATACATTGAGAATCTGCCAAAGGAGATTAGAAGGTTTCAGGTTTAAGGTTAAGGGCGGGAAATCCGTGTTCATCTGTTTTATCCGTTTTATCTGTGGTTAATTCCCTCGTTCTTTGCCTTTTGCTATTTGAACGGGCAGCGGATGAAAACGGATAAACGGATAATGCTCGGCTAGCCTATCCGCTTATCTGTTTCTATCCGTTGTTTGCCGGGGATGAAAATGATATTTGTCGGTCAAACTGCTAATCTCAATAAACGTGTCAGTTTATACCCTGCGGGAGTATAATCAAAAAGGAAGGGGAATAAATTACAAATGAAATGGATAAAACCAGATGATGACACTCATTCGCCGCAAAAAAGGGAAAAAACCTTTGCGCGTTTTGTATCCTTTGCAATGAAATCCCTTAACGGCCGTTTCATGACCCATCACTTTTCTGGTGGATTACGGCCGTTTCTCTTCCTCCTCCTGCTACTGGTCGGCTGTGGCAACCTGGTACCCCAGGATTCTTACGAACAGGTCACATTTACCCCGCCGCCAACCAATTCGCCCGCTCCTCCCGTCACCGGAGATGCCACAGGCATTGCGCGGGCATTTTTGCAAGCCTGGGAAGCCCAAGATTACCTGGGCATGTACAGCTTGCTCGCGCCCCAGAGCCAGGCATTGGTAGATAGCCAATCCTTTGTCACCCGTTACACCGAAGCCATGAACACCGCCACCGTAACGGCCGTTCACACCCAACCCCTCGCCAGCAACCAACAAGAACAAACGGCCGAACTCAGTGCCCGCATCACCCTCGAAACCGCCCTGGTTGGCCCCCTCTCCCGCGAAATGACCTTTCCCCTGGTCTACAGCGGCAACCGTTGGGGCATTGTATGGAACGATGGCCTGATATTGCCCGAATTAGCTGGTGGCAACCGCCTGACCCTCAGCTATCGCACCCCCGCCCGCGCCAACATCTATGACCGCAACGGCCTGGCCCTGGCCTATCAAGGCAGCATCATCAGCTTGGGAGTCATTCCGGGGCAAATCCAGGACGAAACCGGACTGCTTAATGCCCTCAGCCCGGTGCTGGGGCAATCCCCAGAAACCATCAAAGAAAGTTATGCCGCCGCCCAACCCGATTGGTATTGGCCGTTGGGGGAAGTGACCGAAGATGTGTTACAAACCCACATGGCAACCTTGCAACCCTACATTGGGGCTGGGCTGGCTCCGCCACAACCCCGCTTAACCCGTGTGTACAACGGAGCCGCTCCCCACATTGTGGGTTACATGGGGCCAATCTCCGCCGAACAACTGGCAACCTACACCGCCAGAGGGTATCGGGGGGATGAACAGGTGGGGCTGGCAGGGTTGGAACTGTGGGGGGAGGAGTATTTGAATGGGGAGCGCGGTGGCACATTGACCGTCGTGGGGCCAACCGGGGAGTACATTACCACCCTGGCGGAGGTGCAGCCGCAACAGGCCCGCAGCCTCTACGCCACCATTGACCGCGATTTCCAAACGGCCGTTGAGCAAGCCCTGGCCGACGCAATCACCTCCCACCCATTAGCAGAAGCAGGTTCGATTATTGTGCTAGAGGTGAATAGTGGCAAAGTGTTGGCCATGGCCAGTTACCCCACCTACCACCCGGCCGTTTTTGATACCTCGCGCCCCAACTCGGCCCAGGAATTATCGGCCGTTTTGAACGCCCCCTACCAACCCCTGCTCAACCGCCCCACCCAGGGAGCCTACCCGGCCGGTTCCATCTTCAAAATTGTCACCATGACGGCCGGGTTAAACAGTGGCCTCTACACCCCCAGCACCCCCTACACCAGCACCGGCTCCTGGAGCCGCCTGGGGGAGGTGTTTATCAAATATGATTGGCGGCAAGGCGGGCATGGCACGGTCAGCTTGCGCCAGGCGTTGGTTGTCTCCTGCAATAGCTGTTTTTATGATGTCGGATTTAACCTGGACGGGTTCGACAACACCTTTTTATCCCGCACCGCCCGCGACTTTGGGTTTGGTGCCCCCACCGGGTTACAAATCGCCGAATCCAGCGGCAATATCCCCGACCCACAATGGAAATTAAACATCTACGGGGAAGGTTGGGCCACCGGCGATAGCGTCAATATGGCAATTGGGCAGGGATTTGTCCAGGTAACCCCGCTGCAAATTGTGAACATGATGGCCGCATTGGCAAATGGGGGCACCCTGTTTATTCCCACCCTGGTGGAGCGTATTGGTGCCGGGGGAAACGCCCCGGAAGAGATTTTGCCGCCACAAACACACGGGCAGTTGCCACTAACACCCGAAAATTTGGCAGTTATCAAAGAAAGTTTGTGGAATGTCACCCACAGCGATTCCGGCACAGCTACCGACATTTTTCAAGGGTTACAAGTGTCGGTAGCAGGCAAAACAGGAACGGCCGAAGACCCACCCCGCACCTCCCACGCCTGGTTTGCTGGTTACGCCCCGGCCGACCCCTACACCCGTCTGGATGGAACTGTCATTAACCAACCAGAAATTGCCATTGTGGTGATGGCAGAAAACGCTGGGGAGGGGTCTGGGGTGGCGGCTCCCATCTTCCGCCGCATTGTGGAACTGTATTATGGCATCACCCCATTAACACCATTTCCCTGGTAACAATTCAGCAACAACAGGAGGTTTTGTGAGAAGAAAATTTGCACGGGTTTTATTAGGCGTTTTGGGGGTATTAACGGCCGTTTTCATCTTTCTAGCCTTGCGTTCACAACCTGCACCCGATTACCCTTTTTTTGTCAACCCAGGGCCGTTGGTCATTGCCCACCAGGGCGGGGATGGAGTACGCCCCAGCAACACCCTGGCCTCCTTTGAATATGCCGCGTCGTTGGGTGTGGATGTGCTGGAGATGGACATTCACAGCACGGCCGATAACGTCCTGGTTGTCATGCACGATGCCACCGTTGACCGCACCACCGACGGCACTGGTGCCATTCACCAGATGACCCTGGCACAACTCAAACAGCTAGATGCCGGGTATGATTGGCCGTATGAAGGAGAAACATTCCCCTTTCGCGGGCAAGGTATCACCGTTCCCACCCTGGAGGAGATTTTCCAGGCTTTTCCCCAATGGCGCATGAATATCGAAATCAAACAGCAAGAACCCTCCATTGTGACCCCGTTGTGCCAGCTATTGGCGCAGTACCAGATGAAAGAACGGGTATTGATTGCCTCTTTTCATGGCGAAACGATGCGGGAGTTCCGGCAAAACTGCCCTGGGGTGGCAACCTCGATGGTAGAAGATGAAATTCGGCCGTTTTTTGCCCTCAATTTACTCTTTCTCTCCGCCATCTACCAGACCCCTGGCAAGGCATTCCAGGTGCCAGAATACTCAGGAGATTTGCATGTAGTCACAGAACGGTTTATACAGAACGCCCAGTCCCACAACGTAGATGTGCATGTGTGGACGGTAAACGAAACGGCCGATATGCAGCGTATGTTAGACCTGGGTGTCAACGGCATCATCACCGACTACCCCGACCGCCTCCTCACCCTCCTGGGCCGCTAACCCATTCACCAGGTGTGGGTGTCACAATCATTGACGTTGGGAGGTTAGAGATTGGAGATTGGAGATTGGCGAATCTCTAATCTCCAATCCCAATAAACCAGACTATAAAACTGTTCACGGCTAAAGTTTATGATTCACCATAACAACCCACCCGACTCCCCAAATCCCCCCCGCGAAAATCCGCGAAAATCCATGTCCTATTCAAGACCTCTCCCCAAAGACCCCTTCGCCACCCCAAACGGCCCCATCGTCATGGGGCATCGTGGGGCGCGGGGGTACTACCCCGAAAACACCTTGCTTTCCTTCCAAAAAGCGGTCGAAATGGGGGTGGATGCCCTGGAAACAGATATTCACAGCACGGCCGATGGGGTGTTGGTGGTGCATCACGACGACACCGTAGACCGCACCACCAACGGCACCGGCCCCCTGCACCGTTTTACCCTGGCGGAACTAAAACAGTTGGACGCTGGTTATCGCTGGACACAAGACAGTCAAACCTTTCCCTTTCGCGGCCAGGGTATCACCATTCCCACGCTGGAGGAGTTATTCCTGGTTTTCCCCGACTACTGGATTAACATTGACATCAAACAAGCCACCCCCTCCATCGTACTCCCTTTTGTGCAACTGATCCGGCAACACAATATGTTAGACAAGGTGTTTGTGGGGTCGTTCCACGACGAGGTAACGGCCCAATTTCGCCGCGCCTGCCCAGAAGTGCCAACGGCCGCTTCTATTGCCGAGGTCAAAAGGATGTTTCTGCTCAACGCTTTTTTCCTGGGGCGGTTTTACCAGGGGCAGGCGCAGGCGTTCCAGATACCAGAAAAATTTAGCCTGTTCCGGCTCGTCACCCGTCGGTTTATCCGCGCAGCCCACCAGAAAAGGGTGGCAGTGCATGTGTGGACGGTGAACGAAACGGCCGATATGCAGCGGCTCATTCGTATGGGGGTAGATTGCCTTATGACCGATTACCCCGACCGGTTGCTGCGTCTATTGGGGCGGCTGTGAAAATTACCCGACGCGCTTTTCTCCAGGGGTTGGCCGGGGCTGGTTTAACGGCCGTTGCTGGTTACACCTATGTCACCCAAATTGAGCCAGAAAGGTTGACTGTAGAATCGGTGCAGCTACCCATTCACGGGCTAAAACCTGCCTTGGAGGGGTTCAAAATTGTCCAGTTGAGCGATTTTCACCTCTACCCCTTCACCCAAATCAGCCTGATTGAAGCGGCCGTTGCCCTGGCAAACAGCCTCCAGCCCGATGTGGTGGTTTTGACGGGGGATTATGTGCTGGAAACGGCCGATGCTATTTTTGAACTGGCCCCTGTGCTGGCAGGGTTAAACAGCCGTCACGGGGTGTTTGCCACCCTGGGCAATCACGACTGGTGGACAGATGCCCGCGTGGTACAGCAAGGGTTGACAGAAGCTGGTTTAACGCTGCTGGATAACCAGGGGGTGGCTCTGCCCGTTGGCCGGGACTCTCTGTTTCTGGCTGGGGTGGATGATTGTTGGAGTGGGCGGCCCGATTTAGAAACAGCTTTGCAGGGGTTACAAACGGGAGAAACGGCCGTTTTGCTGGCCCATGAACCTGATTTTGCCGACGAATTTGCCCAAAACGGCCGAATCAGCCTGCAACTCTCCGGGCACACACACGGCGGACAAGTGCGGATTCCCGGCCGGGGTGCCCCCATCTTACCCCCCTACGGCCAAAAATATGACATGGGTCTTCATCAGGTAGGTGGAATGTGGGTCTACACCACACGCGGCATTGGTGTGATAGACCCACCCGTGCGCTTCAACTGCCCCCCAGAGGTAAGCGAACTCATTCTGACGGTATAACGTTGGAATAAACCAATCTCTAATCTCTAATCCCCTCCCCCCATTGAAAAACAGTTTTCGCGCAGAGGGAGAAAATCCCTGCGTCCCTGCGCCTCTGCGCGAGAAATCTTTGATTACCCGATGAGTCGCGCCCGGTGTAGTTTGTGTGCCTGGCTCTGGCTCAACCACAATGCCCCGTTTATCCAGGCCACCCCCATCGGCAAAAACGTGAGGGGAAAACGGCCGATTTCCCGCCCATCTGTGGTGTCAATCTGCACCAACACAAACTTATCCGCCTCTCCCACCCACTCAAACTGCTGTGCCTGGGCATCGAACCTCATGCGGTCGGGTGCCCCCAGCCACAACATCCCATCATGAAAAGCCAGCCCACCCCCCGCCACCGGACAAGGCAGGGTTCGTAACACCTGGCCCGATTCCGCGTCAATGGCAAACAGTTTGCCCTGCTGCTGCGAAACAGCCCACAACCGTTGCCCATCCCAGGCTACCCCAGACAACCAGCCCGCTTCAGGAACCACCACCGTCTGGTCAAAGTCGTGGGTTTCTGGATTGATGCGCCGCAACCACCCTTCATCCAAAATCGCCTGCCACAAAGAACGGCCGTCCCAGGCCAACCCACTTAACACCCCTGGGCAAATAAACGACCCCACCACCTGGCCGTTTTGGGCATCCAGTTGGAAAATTTTGCCCTCGCGGTAATCCGCATGAAAGAGGAAACGGCCGTTCCAGGCCAACCCTGCCGGGCCACGCCCCGGCGCAACATACGACTCTTCAATTTCTACCAGTTGTCTCGTCACATTCACTCCATCAATCTCTGCATTGTCCACACCCCAAACATCAACAAATATCCCGATCTACTGCCTGCGCCACCGCCCGCATCTCCCGCACTAATTTTGCAAACCGTTCCGGCTTCAGCGATTGCGCCCCGTCCGATTGCGCCTGCTCCGGGTTCATATGCACTTCAATAATCACCCCATCCGCCCCGGCCGCTACCCCCGCCTTGGCCGCTGCCGCCACATACTCCCACTTCCCGGTGGCGTGGCTGGGGTCGGCAATGACAGGCAGGTGGGATAAATGTTTCACCACCGGAATAGCATTGATGTCGAACGTATTGCGGGTGTACTTTTCAAACGTGCGAATCCCCCGTTCACACAACATCACGCGGGTATTGCCGTGACTTAAAATATACTCCGCACACATCAACCACTCCTCAATCAGGCTACTCATACCCCGCTTGAGCAAAACGGGGTGTTGGGATCGTCCTACGGCGTGAAGCAGCGCGTAGTTTTGCATATTCCGCGCCCCAATTTGCAAAATATCAGCATATTCACACACCAGCGGCACCAGGGCTGGCTCCATCACCTCGGTGACAATGGGCATTCCGGTGGCTTCGCGGGCCTCTGCCAGATATTTTAACCCTTCTTCACCTAGCCCTTGGAAGGCATAAGGGGAACTGCGCGGCTTAAACGCGCCTCCGCGTAACACATGCGCCCCCGCCTCCTTGCAGGCGTGGGCGGTTTCGATGATTTGTGAGCGACTTTCTACAGAGCAAGGGCCAGCCATGACAATGAGTTCTTTGCCACCCACCCGGTGATCTCCAATAGAAAAGGTGGTGTCGTCGGGTTTAAATTCCCGGCTGGCGATTTTGTACGGTTTTAACACCGGCACCACTCGCTCCACCCCAGACATCATTTCCAGGTGTTCCCGGTTTAACGGCCGATCATCCCCAATAATCCCAATGACAGTACGTTCGCTACCTTCTGACAGGTGAACCATAAAACCCGCATCTTCCGCCCAGGCAATCACGGCCGATTTTTCCCGCATGGTGGCATGAGCACTCATAATAACAATCATCATGTGACACCTCTTATAGTCAATCGCCTCTTCAGCGTTGAACTATAACCCTATTGTAAGCTCCGTTCAAATACCCGCATCACCGCTTCCAACTCCGACACCTGCACCGGGCGCACACTTCCTGTGCGCCCCCGGTCTGGGCGCAACACCTTGGCCTCACGCAGGTATACATGCACAATCTCTTTGGGCTGAACGGCCGTATTCCAATGCAACAACACCCGAATACAACGTGGCAACCCACCTGGCACATTCATCTCGTGGCCACACATCAACGCCACATCAAACCAGCCCAACTCCCGCGCCGCCTGTGCCGGATACGCTGCATCTAAATCCATCGTAGTCGTGAAATACACACTGGCAATATCCTCCAACCGCATATCATTCGTCTGCATCAAGGTATGCAACAGTTCGCGGGTAGCAGCCAAGATCGCCTCAATGCTGTTTTCTGCCACCGTCGTGGCCCCCCGCACCCCACGACACACCACAGGGGCCTGCGGCACGGTTCCCATCCATTTGTGACCACTTTTGATATTCAGACTGCCATTGGTATACATCTTTTTTCTCCTGTCAGATAGATTTTTTGCAAAAAAAAAGACGCGGCTGGTATGCCGCGTCTTGTTGAAAGTGATGGTCGTTTGTTCCTACTTTTACCCTGGAAACCTCTAACGACCTCCTACGCAACAAGGGCGGCGTGGGGGGCTGCTAAAGTAAAAATAAAAGTAAAACCGATTGACTAAACTGTGTAACATGGTGGGTGCATCATAACACATTGAACAAC
>CAZPEJ010000113.1:0-10928 GCA_964585465.1 uncultured Ardenticatenaceae bacterium | reverse complement strand
CGGCCCGTTACCGCGGCCCAGGACATTTTGCAATGGTTGGAGCCGGAAACAACGGTTGTGGGCATTGACGAGGTACAGTTTTTTGAGCCAGATGTGGTGAAAATTTGTGAAACGTTGGCGGAACAGGGAAAACGGGTTATTTGTGCCGGGTTAGACATGGATTTTCGCGGTGTTCCCTTTGGCCCCATGCCCCATTTGCTGGCACGGGCAGAACAAATTGATAAACTTCACGCCATCTGTGTTGTCTGTGGCGAAGATGCCAGCCGTACCCAACGATTGATTGATGGGGCACCCGCCGCTTATGACGACCCGGTGGTGTTGGTTGGGGCAGCCGAAGTGTATGAAGCTCGTTGCCGTGTTTGTCACCAGGTGTTGCCAACACGGAACGGGAAATCAAGAGAAAATGTGCAGTAACAGGTGATGTGTGGCGTAGGGGAGCCAGACGTGATACGCAATACCTTCTGCTGCTCCTGCACCAACGAGTAGATCCATGCAAAACTTACAAGCTGATATTGAAAAAGTTTTAATTTCTCAAGAGCAGTTGCAACAACGGGTGCAAACATTGGCCCGGCAAATTGAGGCAGATTATGAAGGTGTGCCCGATTTGTTGTTGATTTGTGTGTTAAAAGGGGGGTACATTTTTTTATCTGATCTCAGCCGGGCAATCGGGCGGGCGCATGAAGTGGATTTTATGGGGGTCTCTAGTTATGGTAGTGGCACTCGTAGCAGCGGGGCGGTGCAAATTATCATGGATTTGAAGGAGCCTATTTACGGCCGTCATGTGATGGTTGTGGAAGATATTATTGATAGCGGCCGTACCCTGGCGTATATGCGGGCTAACCTGTTGGCCCGTTCCCCAGCCTCCTTGAAAATTTGTACCTTGTTGAACAAACCTTCCCGCCGCGAGGTGGAAGTGTCGGTAGATTATATTGGTTTTGACATCCCCGATGCTTTTGTGGTGGGGTACGGGTTAGATTTTTCTGAGTTGTACCGCAACCTGCCTTACATTGCCGTCCTGAAACCAGAAGTTTTTGCTTGAATCAAAGGCGGAGTTTTGTAACGATTCACCGCATAGGCGCGGGAGACGCAGAGAGAAACCCTTCACGTTTCTGTGGCTTTGTGGTGAGCTTTTTATGCCATGAGTGTGGATTTAACGGCTTATGCTGGGCGGTGGGTGGCGATGATTGGCGACCAGGTGGCGGGTGTAGGGTACACACCCACCGAGGCTAAACGGCTGGCGCAGCGTAACCGGCATCGGGAGCGAACGACGGTGCAATTTGTGGAGGCGGCGGGGGGGGAACAGCTACCACTTCCCCCTTTGTTGGAACGGTTACGGCCGTTTTTCCTGAAACAAGAAGTTCCCATTTACCTGGTGGGTGGGGCGGTGCGGGATGTTTTGTTGGGGCGGGTCAGCCACGACCTCGATTTTGTTGTGCCGGCGCAGGCGATTAAACTAGCCTTCAAAACGGCCGATTTTTTGGGGGTGCCTGCGTATGTGCTGGATAAAGAACGGGATACGGGCCGGGTGGTGCTGCCTGATGATGGCATGGTGTTAGATTTTGCCCGGTTTCGTGGCCCAGACCTGGAAAGTGACCTGCGCGCCCGCGACTTCACCATTAACGCTATCGCCCTGCCTGCCACTGCCGAAACCCATACCAGTTTGATTGATCTTTGTGATGGGCAAACCCATTTGCAAAACCGCCACATCTGCCTCACCCACCCGGCCGCTATTCAAGATGATCCGGTGCGGGCTTTGCGGGCGGTGCGGCTGGCGGCAGCATTGGGGTTTGAACTGGCGGCAGAAACGAAAACGGCCGTTTCGGCGGCCGCCGCTTTTCTGCTCGAAACCTCCACCGAACGCATCCGGGATGAACTATTAAAACTCTTGCAAACAAATTCCCCCGACTGGGGCATATCCCAATTGCAACAGTTAGGGTTATTGCTGGTTGTTTTGCCCGATGTGGCGGCTTTGCAGGGGGTGGCCCAATCTGCGCCACACCACGAACCTGTTTTTGAGCATACGTTGTCGGTGTTGCGCTGGTTGGTGCAGGTGGAAACGGCCGTTTTGTCCCCCTCTCCTATTGCCAATCCAGCCCTGCAACTGGCACAAGCCGCCCTCAGTCCTTACACTGCTCATCTGAATCAACATTTTGACCAGACAAGTGATGGGGGTGTGAACGGCCGAACATTGCTCCGGTTAGCGGCTCTTTTTCATGACGTGGGCAAAAAGGAGACGCAAACGGTGGAAGAAAACGGCCGAATCCGCTTTTTCGGCCACGATAAAGTGGGGGCTGTGATAACGGCTCACCGTTTGCACAAGTTGACCCTGAGCAACAAGGTGGTTCATCTGGTGCAATTGGCAGTGGCTGGGCATATGCGGCCGTTGTATTTGCTCTCCTCCTTCCACGCCATACCAGGGCGGCGGGCGATTTATCGCTACTTTCGGGAAACCCAAACGGCTGGTTTAGATATTGGGCTGCTCTCGCTGGCAGATCACCTGGCGACGTATGAGGGGCCAGGGGATTTGACTAACTGGCAACGCCTGGTGAATCTGGTAGCAGAGTTGTATCGGGTTTATTTTGAACAGCACGGCGAAGTAGTTGCCCCGGCACCCCTGTTAAATGGCTCCGATTTAATACAAACGTTACAACTGGAACCTGGGCCGGAAATCGGCCGTTTGTTACGCCTCATCACCGAAGCTCAGGCCGCAGGCGAACTAAAAACCAGAGAAGAAGCCCTCCAATTTGCCCAACAACTTGTCAAACGTGAATAACGACTCAAAATCTTTAATGAGCATTATCGGAATTAACTTTATGTCGCGCAGAGGCGCAGAGGCGCGGAGGGTTTTCCCGCTCCGCGTCCCTGCGCGAGAAATCTTATATCCAATAAACTTTGGCTCTTTGGTAATTCAAGGGGTTGATAACCAATGAAACGTGAAACGTAAAATGTGACCAGAGGGAATTTACGTTTCACGTTTCACACTTCCCCTACCGCTTCAAATGCTCCCAAAACTCCTGGCGGGTCAATGGATTTTCCTTAAAACTGCCGATTAACGTGCTGGTTGCCATGCGTGGATGTTCCTTTTTCACCCCGCGCATCATCGAACACATATGCTGCCCTTCCACGACGACTGCTACCCCTTGAGGGTGCAAAATGTCATTTAACAACTCTGCAATCTGGCGAGTCATACGTTCTTGTACCTGTAAGCGACGGGCAAACATATCTACGATACGCGGAATTTTGGAGAGGCCAATGATCTTGTCGCCAGGAATGTATGCCACATGGGCTTTGCCAAAAAATGGTAACATGTGGTGTTCACACATACTAAAAAACTCAATATCCCGCACCACCACCATTTCATCATACTCCACATCGAATAGTGCCCCGTTGACCAACTCCTCCGGGTCAATGTGATACCCCGCCAACACTTCATCATACATTTTTGCTACCCGATGGGGTGTTTTGAGCAATCCTTCTCGCTGTGGGTCTTCCCCCACGCTAATCAAAATGGTACGAACCGCTTCTTCAATCGCCACACCGGGCGTTTCTGAGGCAATGGGTGGTGTTAACATTGTTTGTTTCACATGCCCATTTCCATTGAGCGTTAAGAGGTTGCTGGATACTTTTTTGGATGGATACATGGTTTCTCCTGAAGAGGGTAACAATTTTAGAATGGTCTATTCAAACACAGGAGGTTTGCTGAAGATATTATTCCCGATTCAACTGTTGCCCTGCAATAACTGTACTGAAATAACGTTAAGAGGATAGATAACGGCCGTTTCCCACAGCACCGCCATCTTCAATAACTAATTTATGTCTTCTCCTGAAAAACAGAGTATACTTGCTTGGACAGAACCTTACATTTCCTATAATGATACTATTTGACGACGTGTCTGTGAAAAATCTTATTCCATACAAAGCATTTTGGAGGCAAACATGACAACTGACACCTTAACCGTTACCGACAACCGCACAGGTCGCACCTACGAAATACCCATTGCCAACGGGGCGATCAACGCCATGGATTTACGCCAGGTGAAGGTAGATAACGAAGATTTTGGTCTAATGAGTTACGATCCTGCTTTTAAGAATACCGCGTCTACTAAAAGTTACATCACTTATATTGATGGTGATAAAGGTATTTTGTGGTATGGAGGGTACCCAATTGAACAACTGGCAGAAACCTGTACCTATCTGGAAATCGCCTGGTTAATCCTCAATGGAGAACTTCCTACTCAGGCCCAGTTGGACGATTGGGATCGGGAAATTAAGTACCACACCTTAATTCATGAAAACATGAAACAGCTGATTGACGCATTTCGGTATGATGCCCACCCCATGGGAATGCTCATCAGCAGTGTCGCCGCCCTTTCCACCTTCTACCCAGAAGCCCGTCATGTGGGTGATCCACAGAACCGGATGTTGCAAATTAAACGCCTCATTGCCAAAGTGCCCACCCTGGCCGCTTTTGCCTATCGGCATAGCATGGGTTTCCCCATCAACTACCCAGATAACGACTCCAGCTACACTGGCAACTTTTTGAACATGATGTTTAAGATGGTCGAGCCACGTTACAAAGTAAACCCGGCTTTGGAACAGGCGTTGGATGTATTGTTTGTACTCCATGCGGATCATGAACAAAACTGTGGCACCAATGCCATGCGTTCGGTGGGTAGTTCGCGGGTGGATCCCTATAGCGCGGTGGCTGCCGCCGCCGCTGCCCTGTATGGGCCATTACACGGCGGAGCGAATGAAGAAGTATTACGGATGTTAAATGAGATCGGCAGTGTCAGTAACATTCCTTCCTTCATCAAACGAGTGAAAGCGCGGGAAGTTCGCCTGATGGGGTTTGGGCATCGGGTGTATAAAAATTATGACCCACGCGCCAAAATCATTAAAAGGGTAGCGGATGAAGTTTTTGAGGTGACAGGGCGCAACCCGCTGTTGGATATTGCGCTGGAGTTGGAACGGATTGCTTTGCAGGACGAATACTTTATCGAACGCAAACTGTATCCGAATGTGGACTTTTACTCTGGCATTATTTACCAGGCTATGGGGTTGCCAACAGCGATGTTCCCAGTGATGTTTGCCATTCCGCGCACGGTGGGTTGGCTGGCGCACTGGGTAGAGATGCTTACAGACCCCGACCAGGCTATTGCCCGGCCGCGTCAGGTTTATTTGGGAGCAGATCAGCGCGATTTTGTGCCGATGGCGCAACGGGGTTAATGGAAGGAATGGGATGCGGATAAACGCAGATCAAACGGATTACCGCAGGTTTGTACACTCACAAAGGGCATCAACGAACATTTTCCTTTGAAACGTGAAACGTGAAACGTAAAACGTAAAACGTGAAACGTGAAATTTCTCTGGTCACGTTTTACGTTTCACAGCAAACCCCATAAAATCCGAAAGACTCTTGTGTCTCTGTATAGTTCCACCGATTTTTAGTTTCTCTCGACAAGGCAGATGGAAACGGCCGTTCCTACCCCCTCATTACCTGCTGCATCTACCGCCACGACATGGAAGGCGTGACAACCCGCACCACGAATTGTCCATTTTTCGCTAAACGGGGGCACTGTGCTGATAGCAAACGGAACTCCGGCGTTGTCGGCATAAAATTCCACGCGGGCAATTGAGAGATCATCTCTTGCCTGTGCCTGAATAATCACCGACTCTTCATCTGTAAAAATTTGCTGATTGGGCAGCGGAAAAAGAATTTCGGCCGTTGGCGGGGTATTATCCACTGTCACCGGCACACTCACCTCGTCAAATGTGCCATCTTGCCGTACCACCGTCAGCAGCAGCGTATACAACCCGTTCAACTCCTGCACATCCCACACCCCCAATACCCCTTTTTCGATGGGGGTTGTTACATTGTCTGCAATGGTTTGTAAATCTGTGGGTTGTAACCCTTCAAAAAAGGCCAGCCGGTAAAAGGCGAAGTTATCACTGCGGGCGGTGCCACTAATAACCATTTGTTCCTTGACATAAGCAAAAGCTACTGGCTCGGCCACAATGGCGTTGCCGTTGTTGGGTGGGGGGACATTCAGGGTGTCGTACTCTGTGGGTGGTTGTTCAATCTCATTTTCCCGCACCCAGTCGGCCGCTTCCGGGGGGTATATCTTAAAAATTTCTCGCTCCACCAGTTCCGGCGGGGTGTAAATGGTTGCTAATCGCCCCGTCTGTCGGTTAATGGCAAATTCCTGGTAGATGTTGTCATATAGGGTGGGTTGGGTGCCATCAATGAATAGTTCCGACACAGCCGGGCAATAGGGGGTAGGCAACAAACCAGAGGTTTGGCAGACGGCTCGTTCGATGATGCTTAACGGCCGTTCCCATTGCACAATCGGTTCTCCCACCATCGCCCAACTCATCACCGCGTGCCAGATGGGTGTGGCCCCTTTATAACTGGGCAGGTTGTTCATGGGGCTGTTGTCGGTATTGCCCACCCACACCCCCACCACCAGTTGCGGGGTATACCCTATGGTCCAGTCGTCGCGGAAGTTGTTCGTGGTGCCTGTTTTAACCGCCGCTGGACGGTTTTCCGGTAGTTCCATCACGTTGGGGCAGCCAAAAGCGGTACACCGGGCACTGCGATCCGACAAAATATCGTTCATCAGATAGGCCAGTTGGGGTGTTAGAACATCGCGCTGCTGCGGCTGGTTGTATTCGTACAGCACATTACCATTTCGGTCTTCCACCCGCAAAATGGCAACCGGGTCTAAGGTGCGATAACTGAGCCGTTGCAACGCTTCTGGGCGGGGTTGCCCAATCATCACCCCCATGTTATCCATCACACTGTAGGCATACACCATATCCATCAACGTCACTTCGCCGCCACCCAAAGTGAGCGATAACCCATACTCGCTGCCCGGTTTGTCCAGGCTGTTGATGCCCATGCTGTGAGCCGTTCGCAGCACCTTTTCCACACCTACCCAACTCATGACTTGCACTGCTGGCACGTTGTAGCTGTTGCCCAGGGCGTGGCGGATGTGCATTGGGCCATGAAATGCCCGGTCGTAATTTTCGGGAATGTAAGGGGTACCGTTGTAGGGAGTGCCAAAGTCGGTTTCTACGTCCAACACCATGCTGGCGGCGGTGTAACCCTGGCTGAAGGCGGTGAGGTAGGTGAAGGGTTTGAAGGAGGAGCCAGGCTGGCGCAACCCATCTACAGCCACGTTAAATGAGCCGTCTATGTTTTTGTCCCAATAGTTGAGACTACCCACCATTGCCTGAATTTCGGCCGTTTGGGGGTCTAACACCACAACGGCCGCATTGTTCACGTCATGGTCAAAACCAATATCCCCGGCTGCCAATGGGGGCAGGTATTCCAGGGCCGGGCAACTCGATTGTTCGTCGGCTGGCAGTTGAAAGGAGGGGTCACCTGATAAACGGCCGATTTGTGTCCGTGCCACACACTCTGCCTGCCGTTGCATTTGTAAATCCAGGCTGGTATACACCCGCAACCCACCCCCCAACACCAGCTCCGCACCAAACATACGCTCCAACTCTTTTTGCACATACAGGGCAAAATGGGGAGCGATAATATCAAAACGGTTTTCCAATCCAGGTGATACCTCGATGGGCACCAGTTTGGCGGCGTTCATCGCCTCCTGGCTGATATACCCTTCGCGCTGCATGGCATCCAAAACCAACTCCTGGCGAACTTTGGCCGCCTCCGGGTTATCCAAAGGGTTCAAGGCCGGGGATTGGGGAATAGCGGCTAACATAGCGGCTTCCGCCAATGTCAACTGCGCGGCTGGTTTGTCAAAATACACTTGGGCAGCCGCTTCGATGCCGTAGGCCAGATTGCCGTAAAAATTGGTGTTTAGGTACCACTCCAAAATTTGTTCTTTGGTGTAGTTGTTGGTGACACGGTTCGCCAGCAGTAGCTCCTGAATTTTGCGTTCATAATCGGCAAACCCCACTTCTTCCCCCACGATTCGCCGTTCTGGTTCAATCAGGTTGTTCTTCACCACTTGTTGGGTAATGGAAGAGCCGCCCTGGATGGCTCCACCTTCTAAAACATATTCATAGAAGGCCCGGCCAATCCCTTCCAGATCATACCCTTGATTTGTCCAGAAGGTTTTGTCTTCGATGGCTACGGTGGCATCTATCAAGGTTTTGGGAATTTGGTTGAGTTTGAGCCATTGCCGGTCGCCGCCTAGTGGGTCGAGGATTTCATAAATCAGTACCAGGTCACGGCTGCCATCGGGGTTGGGGTCGCCCCAGGCGTAGATTTTGCTGGTTTCAAAGCTGTCCTGGTTGGTTTGCTGGCCGAGGGTTTCCAGGTCGGTGAAGTTGGGCAAATCTTGGGTGAAGTAGGCATAAACGGCCGTTCCTCCCAACACCCCGCTGACCAGGACAACCCCTATCACCAGGATAGGCAGAATTGCCAGCAGGAAAAGGATTTTGAGTTTGGCGGTACCGCCGCGCCGTTTGCGCTGTTGGCGGCGATACCGCCAGTGCATGATTTGAGTTGGTGTAGGCATAGAATGAATAATAAAAGGTGAAGGTTTTATTCACGCCTTCACAAGTTTTACGTCTATGGGATTGTGCCAGGAACGGCCGTTCTTCGCAAACTCCTTACTTTTTGCCGCTTTTGATTGCTTTCAGAAATTTCAAAACCTATCAAATCGCTTGAGCAAACCTGCTACAAGCTATAGAATTGGGTTTAATAGTTGGTGAACAACTAATTGATAGCCGAAACGACTACCGCATCTTACATAATGAAGCGAGGAAATTAAGAATGATTCGAGAGATGATTGTGGAAAAACCGCCGCTCACCCCGGAACTGTTGTGGGATATTGACCATTACAAAGAAATGGGTCTTTATTTTTATCTGGAAGCCAGTGAGGATATTTTGCCAAACGGCCGTGTTCGGGTGCTCAATCGCGGCGAGATGATTATGTTGGGCAGTTACTCCTACCTGGGGCTGATTGGACATCCAAAAATCAACGAAGCAGGCAAAGCGGCCGTTGATAAGTATGGCACGGGCACACATGGCGTGCGGCTGCTGGCTGGTTCGCTGGTGTTGCACAACGAATTGGAAGCCCGCATTGCTGATTTTAAGAAAACAGAAGCGGCCGTTACCTTTTCCAGTGGTTATGTGACCAACCTGGCAACCATTTCTTGCCTGCTCCGCAAGGGAGATACCGTCATTTGTGACAAATTAAACCATGCCAGCATTGTAGATGGCTGTTTGCTGGCCCAGGCTAAATTTGTCCGTTTTCTGCACAACGACATGGATCACCTGGAAGGACGGCTCAAAGAAACCAAAGGCAGCGGCAAAGTCCTGGTAATAGCAGATGCCGTTTTTAGCATGGATGGGGACATCATTAACTTGCCAGAAATGGTACGCCTTTGTAAACAGTATGGGGCCTACCTGATGATTGACGAAGCCCACTCCATTGGGGTGTTGGGCGAAACCGGGCACGGCATTGAGGAGCATTTTGATATGCCTCCCGATTGTATTGACATCAAAATGGGCACCCTGAGTAAATCCATTCCCAGCGCGGGCGGGTATGTGGCCGGAAATATGGATCTGGTGAAATTCCTCAAACATGAAGCCAGAGCTTTCATCTTTTCTGCGGCGTTGCCTCCTGCTTCGGCCGGGGCAGCCAAAGCTGCTTTTGATGTCATTGAAGAAGAACCCTGGCGTACAACCAAATTGCAGGAAAATTACCACCGTTTTGCCGGGCGGTTGCGCCAGGCCGGGTTTAACCTGCTCTACTCAGAAACGGCCATTGTGCCTGTTATCTGCGGCAATACAGATCGGGCTGCTTTGCTGGCGCACTATTGCCAGGAAAAAGGTATTTTTGTGCAGGCGGTGGTGGCTCCGGTGGTGCCAGAAGGGTTGGCGCGGTTGCGGGCGTGTGTGTCTGCGGCACATACGCGCGAGGATATTGATTACTGTGCCGATGTGTTGATTGAAGGGGGGCACGCTCTGGGGATTATATAGGGTTAAGGATCAATGGACTTTATACAGCAGAAGGTTATCAATTGATACGCTGCTGAAGGGGATTTGAGGATAGAGATTAGAGATTGGAGATTGGCAAATCTCTAATCTCCAATCTCAGTGAAAATGTTAGTGTGAGCATATTTCACGCGCAGGGGTGCAGAGAGTTTTCCCTCTCAACGTCTCTGCGCGACATAAAGTTAATTCCAATCGCCTGGAGATTACACTTTTTCCAGTACCAGCAAGTGGGAGATACCTAAAACGGCCAGGGGGGTTCTTTCGGCGGCGTAGAGGGTTTGTTTTAATAAACGGCCGAATCTGGGCCAACGATATTCAATGTTGTCATACCCACCGTAAATGCGGCTGTGGTGTACGAGTCGCACGGGCAAATGGGCAAACAGGCGCAATAGTGACCGCCTGGTGTAGGTTCGCACATGGGGGGCCAGTTTGTTTCGCAGGGGTAGAGGCAGGTAGTTGACCAGGGGAATGTTGCCAAATTTGTACTGCCCGCGCCAGTAGATGCCATGTTGTTCCACCGGGTACCAGCGATTGGGGCAAAAGAGCAGGATTCGGCCGTTTTTTTTCGTCACTCGCACCATCTCGGCGGCATACAAACTGTCATCCTGGACGTGTTCTATCACCTCATTGCTAAAAACGACCTCAAATGTGCCATCGGCAAACGGTAAATGTTCTCCTACGGCCTGGGCAATGCCGGTTGCCGTAGGAATGGCCTTCACAGCCCGGTCAAACTCTACTTCCAGGCCAAACCGGGCAGATGAATAGGGAGCAAATGCTTTCAGGTAAGTGCCAAGCCCACAGCCATTGTCCAAAATACGGCCGTTTAGCCCCACCCATTGCCGAATCATCTGCAACCGCCGCTCCTGCCCCGACCGCCACACATACCCCGGTTCCCCTCGTAACGCTGCCTTGTCTGAATGTGTCACATTTCCACCTGGTGGACGGTGTTTAG
>CAZPEJ010000112.1:1475-11087 GCA_964585465.1 uncultured Ardenticatenaceae bacterium | reverse complement strand
GTGGGGCGCATCGAGCCGTTGATCAATGGGGGTACCCTCATCACCTTTTCCACACCCATTGTGGTGGATCAACTGAGATTGACTATCAACCAGATTACCGGACGATGGCATTGGAGCGAGGTGGCTGCTTTGAATGAAATTGAGGTGATTGGTCAGGCCGCCGAGCCGATGCCGCTGTGGGAGATTATGCGGCTATTTTTGCCCACCGTACAACGTTAAGGAATCGGGTAAACAGGTGAAGGGCAACTTTCACCTGTTTTGTTCCCTCTCCCCCTTTCGCACTATTGCAAATTAGTGTGATTTCTATTACGTTTTAACGTAGTACAAATTTTGGGAGTTATTCAAGTGTTTAGTGAGAAAAAAGATTTTTCTTTTGAGGAGAATAAAAATACTCCAGCAGGGCTGGGGCCGCAAGGTGGGACAACCACGGCAAATAGTATGTTGTATCAACAGGCACAGCATGAAATAGCAGAGAGGAAACGGGCAGAAACGGCCGAAAGAGAGCAACGCATTTTAGCTGAAACTTTGCGTGAATCGGTGGCTGTCCTCAACTCAACTTTGTCGTTGAACGATGTTCTATTGTGCATTTTGGAGCAGTTGCAACGCACCATTCCGTATGATTCCGCTTCTGTACAGGCATTACAAGGCCAGCAGTTGGTGGTGAAAGCGGTGTGGGGGTGGGAAAATGCGGATGAACTGGTTGGGGTACAAATCCCGTTGGAGCCAAAACACCCCAATACCCTGGTGGTTGAAAAACGTTGCCCCCTGGCAGTTGCAGACATTGGGCAGATTTACCCCGTTTTCCGGCAAGAAAGCAATTACCGTGCCAGCCACATCCACTCCTGGTTAGGGGTTCCCCTGGTGGTGGGTGAGACGACTTTGGGGATGATTGCTCTGGACAGGCATGAGATTCGGCCGTTTTCAGCCAAAGAGATTGAACGTGCGACCCTTTTTGCCCACCATGCCGCCATCGCCCTCAACAACGCCCGACTTTACCAGGAACTCAGCAACTATAGCCAGACGATGGAACATCTGGTAGAAAAACGCACCCAGGAATTAAAACGAACCATGCAACGGGCCGAAACCATTCTGCAAAACAGCCCGGATGCCGTTTTGCTCCTGAAACCTGATGGCACAATTGAAACGGTTAATTCTGCCTTTTATCAACTCTTTCTCTACCCACCGGGTTACTCCTTTGAACAACACCCCCAAGCCCTTTTTACCCCAGACGATGCCGGATTATTTAACCAGGCAATAACCAATGTGGTCAAAAACGGCCGGATAAAACGAATAGAACTGCAAGCCCAGCGGCAAGATGGCACAGCTTTTGACGCAGAGGTCGCCCTTTCACCCATCAAAGAAGGAAGCGGGGTGGTTGGGGTGGTTTGTGGGCTGCGGGATATTAGCGGTATCAAAGAGGTGGAGCGTCTCAAGGATGCGTTTGTTTCCAATGTCTCCCATGAATTACGCACCCCCATCACCAGTTTGAAACTACACCACGAACTGTTGCAATTAAACCCCAAAAAACAGGAAGTTTACATGGAACGCCTGGGCGTTGAAATTGACCGGCTAAACCGGTTGGTGGAGGATTTATTGCACCTTTCGCGTTTGGAGCAGGGGAAAATTAAGTTTAACTGGCAATGGGTGGATTTGAACCGTTTAACGGCCGAATATCTGCGTAACCATCGCCCCCTACTGGAAGCCAAAGGATTGACCCTGGTGTTGCATCAGGCCGATAACCTGGTACCGGTTTGGGCTGACCCAGGGTTACTAGGTGAAGTTTTGAGCATTTTGCTCAACAACGCAGGCTCCTATGTCCCCAAAGGGGAACAGGTGATAGTGACCACTTTTTACCAGCCAGAACAGGGGGCGATTGGTTTTATCGTGAGTGACACCGGGCCAGGAATCCCCCTTCAGGAACAACCCCACATCTTTGCCCGTTTTTACCGCGGAAAAGTGGGGCGGGATTCTGGGGCACCGGGAACGGGCCTGGGTCTTTCGATTGCCCGGCAAATTATTGATGAACATCACGGGCAAATTCAGTTGGCAAGTGATGGTATTTCCGGGCAGGGAAGCCAGTTTGTGGTTTTTTTGCCCATTAGTTCTGAATTACCTGCAACACCTGATCCAACAACACACCATTTGTAGCGATACTTTCGCCTGCGTGAATGGTGGCTTGCCCCTTCCAGTTGGTAAAAGTGCCCCCCGCTTCTTCCAGGATCACCCCCAGGGGGCCGGTATCCCATAGAGCCATTACCGGGTCTACCATCACCTCGGCCCGGCCGGTAGCCACCAAAATGTACCCATAAGAATCTCCCCAGGTACGTTGGATCCAGGTGGCATCTACTAACTTTTGCCACGCTTCACTGTAGCCATATTGGGCAAAGGTGTTCAGGTCGCTGGTGAGCAGGCGGGCATCTGCCAGGGTGTTGACCGGGGTGGTGTGGGCACGACGGCCGTTCCACCAGGTTCCTCTCCCTCGCACTGCATACACCATTTCGTTGAGAGCAGGAAAGTTTGCCACCCCTATCAACGCTTTGTCGCCATCTGTCAACGCCAGCAAGTTGCTATAAATTGGCACCCCACTCATAAACGACTTGGTGCCGTCAATGGGGTCAATAATCCAGGTGTAAGGAGAGCCAGTATGGGTATTGCCAAACTCTTCCCCCACGATATTGTGGTCGGGCCAATAACGGCCGATTAACTCACGCAACTTCTGTTCTGCCGCTTTATCAGCCACCGTAACAGGGGTGTTGTCCGCCTTCCGTTCGGCCGTAATCCCACTCTGAAAATACCCCAATGTCACACGCCCCGCCTGCCAGGCCGCGTCTTGAGCAAACTCTAACAAAGTATCAATAGATAATGTACTCATAACCCCTCTAATAACTGCTGAAAGCTAATAGCTAATAGCTGATAGCTGATAGCTAATAGCTGATAGCTAACCGCTAACACCTTCTCACTCCTTCGCCATTAACGCGATGTCCAATACTTCCACCTCCAGCGTATGACCAGAGGCAATGAGATGGACGTTTTTGATAAATCGGGGGGGGAGGGAGTTCAAGCGAGCCAATTCTGCCCGCAAATCTACCTCATAAAAGTAAATTTGCCCCAAACCAACCCGTACATGTTCATCTTGCAACAAAGCACAGGCCGGGCAGGAGTCCGGGGTGTTATCGGTCACTTCGCCGGTGGCATAAAACCCTTGTTGCCAGGTACGGCCGATTCCCCCTTCGTCCACATAATCCAGCCGGACAAACAAGGGGCACTCACTCCCCTGCACCCCACAGACACCCAGAGATTGCCCTACAATCCGAAATGTGAGAAACAGTTGCAACGATTGATAATCTGTCACATCCTGGTCAACTGTTTGTTGCACCCGGCCGTCGGCGTGCCCTATCCCATTGCGGAAAAAGCGCAACCCTGGCTCCCCATCTACCGCAAAAATCCGTGCTTCTCCATTTGGCTGATCTGAAAATTCCGTATTCCAGACAAACAAAGCCCACTTTTCATACCCCTCGTTAAAATCTCCATTTTGAATCAGGTTGCGTTCAGTGTCTAACGGGCCGACGGGTGGACTACCGGTGGGAATTTCTGCCCGTTGGTTGGGAAAGAGGGTTAGGGTTTGGGTAGCGGCCGTTACCATGACCTCCCCCTCCTGCGCCGAAACCAGGGTGCGCTGGTTGTTGACTTCTAACGAGTATTGCCCCGCCTGTTGGATAGAGGTGATACCTTGGGGGGTGGTAATTTCCACCAAATACGGCCGTTCCCCCAGTTCCAACAACGTCAAACGAATACGCCCACTCTCCAAACCAAGATATAACACCTGCTCCTGCCCACTCAAACGAAATTGTGGTGTATCTGCTTGGGTGATGGCAACCAAACTGTTGCTATAAATTTGTAAGCGGGCAAATGGTTCACCGTTGCCAGATAATATCGTCAACAAAGCAGTCGCTGTTGCATCTGTCACCAACGAGGCCCCTGCGGCCACCGTTTGCCCGGTTTCACCCGTCAGCACCGCCCGTTTGCCGCCTGTTGCATCCGTAATTTGCAAAGTGCCTTGATTTGTTTGAATAACGGCCGTTAACGGTTGCCGCGTGTTTTGAATCACTAGATTGGCAAACAGAGGGATTGCCACCGTGATGACCAGACAGCTAAAAAACCCGGCCAATAAAAAGCCCCAGGCCAGATTTTGCCGATCTCCCACCCTGTTTTGCACAGTAACATCACTCATATCCATCGCACCGTAAAGCTGTGAAATTCCCCCGTTGCCATTTGCCAGGTATTTGTTATCCGGTCTACCCGCGCTGCCGATGGCCCCTGGTACAGAAAAATGAGCAGGTGGTTAAGGGCATCCTCAGATCCCTCTGCTACTACAAATACCGATCCATCCGCTTGATTAGCCACCCACCCCGTCAACTGGAGTTTTTGCGCCACCTGTCGGGTTGTTTCGCGGAAGTACACCCCTTGAACACGGCCGTAAATCGCTGCTTCAATACGTTTTGTCATAGGCTAATTATTCAGACATACAATGTTTGGGTCTTTTGGATTTTGTGGGGTTTGCCGTGAAACGTAAAACGTGAAACATGAAATTTCTCTGCTCACGTTTTATGTTTCATTGGTTGTCAACCCCCCTGAGTTCCCAAAGAACCATGATTATATGGGATTATACCGAATTACCGGAAATAGGGGTTACACAGGATTGCATACGCAGCAACCTGTTGGAGGGCGGGAGAATTGCACATGGGTTACGTGGGTAAGACCAGAGAAAAAAATCCGCGAAAACCCGCCATACCCACGTCATCCGCGTTCCATCGCCACTTTTCCGATAAACTGCTAGCTGCTGTTTTTGGGGCTGTTTACATCACAAACCACCCCTCACAAAAACAGAGCTGCCAGAAAGGCCAACAGGGGCAAAACGGCCGTTCCCTGTAAGGTAAGCCCTAACCCAATTTCGTCGGCTATCACCCCCAAAAAGTAGCTGCCGACCGCCCCACTAAAAAACATAAACCCCAGAGCCAGCCCCGAAGCCATCGCCTGTCGGTTGGGAAAAAGGGATTGAACTCGCAAAACCAGGATCGAGTGGGGCATTCCGTTAAAAAAACCAGCTAGAAAGAGCAAAACCACTCGCAAAACACCATCGGCGGGGATGTAAAAATAACCAGGCAGCACAAACCCCAACAAGCTGATAAAAATGACCAGTTTGCCACCCAACCGGTCAGCCACAAAACCACCCACCATGCCGCCGATAACCGTGCCCAGGGTGAAAACACTGGTCAACCAGCCAACAAAGGAGGCTGCATGCCCTAAATCGGTGTATAGTTTGGGGGCAAAACTGATGGTGGAGATGCTGACGGTGCTGTAACTGAGGAGTACCACCACCAGGGCAACGGCCGATTTGCCACCCCCAACTGCTGTTAATTGAGGCATCCAACTGGCACGACGGGCAGCCGCCGGGGCGGAACCGGCCGTTTTTACCCCTCGTTCCCCCGCTAACCATTGCCAGCCGCTCACAAACGCCAACAACGAGAGCAATGGCAAAACGGTGTACCCCAAACGGCCGTATTCATCCAACAAAAGACCTGTAACAATGGGGCCAACAAACAACCCTAATTGACCTGCCATAAAAAAAACGGCCGTTGCCCGGTTGCGCTGCGGTTGGCTGACCTGGCTGCCCACCATTGTGCCTGCGGGGTGAAAAGCCCCAGACCCCAGCCCGGCAATTGTCAAAGCCACCAGAGCCAGCCAGTTGTGAGGAACGGCCGTTAAACAGAAAAAGAGAATCATCCACCCCATGCCCCCTACCACCAGCCAGCGCGGCCCCATCCGGTCGGCCAGAGAACCAAAAAGCGGCTGCATCAGGGCATTACCAATGTTGTAGAGCAGCAACACCAACGCCACCTGAGCATTACTCAACCCCATGCTGACCGCCAAAACAGCCACCAGCAGAGTGCGCCCACCGTTTAACACATCTACAAAAAAGTGGGTGATGGCTACGGCTAAATACGGCCGTTCTCGCCAAAAAGCAGCTTCTGATACAACCATGAATCACTCCTGAATGGTGCGTATTGCGTATTGCGTATCCCATTGCCACAATACGCCATTTCTAACAGTTTGCTTACGCCAAAGTAAGGCATGTGTAATAACAGGCGGTTATACTACATCTAAAAGTGGTAGAAAACGATACTATTTTTGAACGAACCCTAAGGAGATAACCCCATGTTTAATCGTGTTTTCGGCCGTCGTGAGCAAGAAGAATCTGTTCGCAGCATGAACCGTCTGCCCCCAGGCCAATCATTAACCCAAAAATTCCCCGTTCTGCACTACGGGCCAACCCCCACCCCCAACCTGGCTAACTGGACGTTTCGGGCGTTCGGGGCAGTGGCAGAAGAAAAAACATGGAACTGGGAGCAGTTTAACCAGCTACCCCGTGCCCGTGTAAAGATGGATATTCACTGCGTCACCCGATGGTCAAAATTTGATACTGAATGGGAAGGAGTCTCTCTGGGGCAACTGGTACGAGAGGGGTTTATCCAGCTAAAACCGGAAGCCAAATACGTGATTCAACATTGTGAGTACGGTTATACCACCAATACACCGGTTGAATTGGTTTTGCAAGACAACTTTATCCTGGCTACCCATTTTGAGGGTAAACCGTTGGATTTGGAACATGGTTACCCCTTACGTGGGGTGATTGGCTCTTATGCAGACCGCAGCGAGGGAAAAACAGCTTACCTCTGGAAAGGGGGTAAGTGGCTGCGGGCTTTGGAATTTAGAGGGAGTGACCAGCTGGGTTTTTGGGAACGGGCTGGTTATCATAACGAGGCGGATCCGTGGACGGAACAACGATTTGCCAATAGCTGGATGAATCGGTTTTAAGGTAAAACGAGAAACGTGAAACGTGACATGTCACGTTTCACGTTTCTCGTTTCACTCCCTATCCTCTTTCCCCAACCATCACTTCCACAATTTGCACCTGACCACCGCGCAGGATTTTCACAGGAACGGCCGTTCCCACCCGGTCGCCGCTTAACCCCACCAATAAGTCGTCATGATTGTGTACTTTGAGGTTGTCAATGGCAATGATGGTGTCTCCTAGCGTCAAACCACCTTTTTCTGCCGGGCTACCCCCTTCGACCGAAATGATTAACAACCCTCGTTTTTGTCCACCCAACGATTCGCGTAACCCTTCGGGAATGCGGGCTTGTTGTGTACTGACCCCCAGATAACCCCGTTTCACTTTGCCGTGCGTCAGCAAAGAATCAGCCACCCGGCTCAAGGTTTGCACCGGAACCGCCACACTTGGCCCGCCGCCCAATGCCGAGGTATTCAGCCCCACCAAACGGCCGTTTGCTTCTAACAACGGCCCGCCCGAAAAACCAGGATA
This sequence comes from uncultured Ardenticatenaceae bacterium, assembly GCA_964585465.1. Taxonomy (GTDB): domain Bacteria; phylum Chloroflexota; class Anaerolineae; order Promineifilales; family Promineifilaceae; genus CAZPEJ01. The sequence goes on along the minus strand of CAZPEJ010000112.1, from coordinate 3,703 downwards.
CATCATCACATCCGTCTGCACATACCGGTCAATATGCCCACCCATTTGTGTGCGCCAGCCATCCCCCAACGCACTGAGAATGCCCAGCGTGGCCTGCACTGTTTTCCCGGGTCGCCCCAAAGCAAGCACCAGATGCCCTACCCCCAACTCTTGTTTGTTGGCTTCGGTGAGGGTAGGCAACCCGCTGGCTTCAATTTTCAACAACGCCAGGTCAGTGGTCACATCCCGCCCCACCACTTTGGCCGCAATGGCCGAGCCATCGTGTAACCCCACGTTTACCTCATCCTGATGAACAACATGATGTGCGGTGAGAATATGTCCCTCAGCTGACCAGAGGAAACCGGTAGCTGCTAATCGCCGCCGCCCCTCCACTCGCACCACCGATGGGCTGGCCTGGGCAACGGCCGTTGCTAAATCATTGGATACATCTGCTAAAACAGTCATTCAAAGCTCCTTTATCTATGCTCATATTCATGGAGATTGGAGATTAGAGATTGGCAAATCTCTAATCTCCAATCTCTAATCTCCCATACCAGACAACAGATAGAAACAAACAAACAGATACATCAGCCAGGCATTATCTGTTTATCCGTTTTTCATCCGATGCCGTAAGCATACAAAAACCAACCGGATGGTACATCACCCGGTTGGGGAGGGGTTGACCTGGAAAAATGGGTAGGGTTAGTAGACGAGTTCGCCGCGCACAAAAGCGGCCGTTTTTTCCTGGACGGGTTGTTCAAAAAAGGCGGGGGTCGGGGCAACTTCCACCAGTTCACCATTGAGTAACAGGGCGGTGCGGTGGGCCAGCCGCCGCGCCTGGAAAATGTTGTGTGTCACCAGCACAATGGTTGTTTTTTCTTCGGTGTTACTCTGGCGCACGATGGTTTCAATTAGCCCAACGTTGTACGGGTCGAGGTTGGCGGTGGGTTCGTCTAACAGCATCACCGACGGCCGAATAACCAATGCTCGCGCCAGGGCTACCCGTTGGGCTTCTCCGGCCGAGAGTTTGAGGGCGGATTGTTTTGCCAGGTGAGTCAGCCCCAGTTTAGCCAACCAGGCGGGTAAATCGGCCGTTTCTGCCTTTTCACCACGCAGGGTAAGGGGATAGGCCAGGTTTGCCAGTACGGAACGGTTGAGCAAAAACGGCCGTTGGAACACCATCGTCACCTGACGGCGTACTGCCATTGGTACAGTTTCCTGGTTAAACCGCTGAAAACGGCCGTTACCCGGCACCTGATACACAACCTCCCCCCTGGCTGGTTTCTCCAAAAAATTTAACAGCCGCAACAAGGTACTTTTACCTGCCCCGCTCGGCCCCACCACCGCCAAAATCTCCCCCTGCTTCACCTGCAACTGCTCAATTGCCAACACAGAACGGCCGTTATACACCTGTTGCACACTGTTCAGTTCAAAGATGTTCATGTTAAGTTTTGAGTTTCGGGTTTCAAGTTTCAGATTTCAAGGTATGACACAATACCCTCCGCTCCTCGCTCTTCGCCCTTCACTGCCCCCTCCTGGCATTCAACTGATACAACACCACATTTGCCACAAACGCCAGCCCCAACAGAATAATCCCCAGGGCCAGGGCCAGGGCAAAGTTCCCTTTGCGTGTTTCCAAAACAATCGCGGTGGTCAGCACCCGCGTTTGCCCCTCAATGTTGCCCCCCACCAGCATCACTGCGCCAACCTCAGAGATAATGCTGCCAAAAGCGGCCGTTATTGCTGCCAAAATACCTGTTCTGGCTTCACCCAGTAACGTCCAGGCCAGTTGCCATCGGGTGGCTCCCAGCGATTGAATTTGTAAACGGAGTCCGGGGTCAATAGCAGAAACGGCCGTTGCCGATAACCCCACCAGCAACGGCCAGGCAATCACCGTTTGCGCCATAATCATCCCACTGGGCGTAAACAACCACTCCAGCCCACGCAACGGCCCACGATTCGACAACAACAGATAAACAAACAGCCCCACCACCACTGGCGGCAACCCCATTCCCGTATAAATCAGGGGCATAATCACCCCTTTTGCGGGCAAATGTTCCCACAGCCCCAACCCAACCCCAATCGGCAGCCCCAAAACCGTCGCTAGCAGCAGTGCCCCACCCGTCACCTGCAAAGTCATCCACAAAATCAGCCGCAAATCCGCATCCAGCGAAACCAGCAGGCGAAAGGCATCGGCAAAAGCGCGTAAAAGGGTATCCATGTCATTGAGTTTATCGGCAATAAGGTTT